>NZ_JAKRFW010000021.1:0-68620 GCF_022347905.1 Pseudoalteromonas sp. Of11M-6
TATACACCTAAAGTAAGTGTTTGGAGCGGCACACGAGGTTCGAACTCGTGACCTCGACCTTGGCAAGGTCGCGCTCTACCAGCTGAGCTAGTGCCGCATCACATATTTAGCTCTGGATTTGTCGGTAACTACGCTAGGTCGCGTCTTTACCTGTAGCAGCTGAGCTAGTGCCGCATCACATTTTTTAGTTTATACACCTAAAACAAGTGTTTGGAGCGGCACACGAGGTTCGAACTCGTGACCTCGACCTTGGCAAGGTCGCGCTCTACCAGCTGAGCTAGTGCCGCATCACAATATTTAGCTCTGTATTGTTCGGTAACTACGCTAGGTCGCGTTTTACCTATAACAGCTGAGCTTATACTGCTTTAATAATGCTCAAGAAACCCCGCAAGGCTTGTCATCTCAAGCGGGGCAGGATTCTACAAGATAAAATTTGCTTTGCAAGTGTTTTTTAAACTTTGAAGAATTTTTCTTGGTAAACTTTCAGCTCCATGATGGAGTCTTTGATATCATCCAGTGCTAAGTGAGAGCTTTTCTTTTTGATCTCACCTAGTAGCTCAGGCTTCCAGCGTCTCGCAAGTTCTTTTATCGTACTGACGTCCAAATTGCGATAGTGGAAATAAGCTTCTAGCTCTGGCATGTATTTGTTGAGGAATCTACGGTCTTGACCAATAGAGTTACCACACATTGGAGAAGCACCTGGCGGCACCCACTCTTTAAGGAAATCTAGTGTTTGCTTAACTGCATCTGCTTCCGTGAACTTACTCGCCTTACAGCGAGCAGTCAGACCTGAGCGACCATGTTGATTGGTGCACCACTCATCCATATTGTCCAACAGCTCATCACTTTGATGAATTGCCACTACTGGACCTTCAGCTAAAACATTGAGATCACCATCTGTGATCACCGTCGCGATTTCTAAGATTTTATCTGTTTTCGGTTCTAGCCCCGTCATCTCTAGATCGAGCCAGATCAAGTTTGATTCATGAAAAGTCATACTTTACCTTAGCGGTACTTTCCTTTAGATCCAATGCAATTAGATATATCATATTAGTTTAAACACTCGACCTAAAGCTTTTTTTACCATGCGCGGCGTTTTATTGATTTATAGCCTAAATTTGAACGCTCTGCACGCCAAAGCTTAAACAGATTATAAACATGGCAAAGAAAAAGAAACTCAGTAAGGGCCAATCCCGTCGGATTAGAGCCAATCATCAGAAGCGAATCGATAAAGCGAAAGAGACAGAAGTATCTGATGTTTCATGGCAAAACGACAACTTAGGGCCAACAGAAGCCGCAGTGGTGATCAGCCGCTTCGGCCAACATGCGGATATAGAAACCACAGACCAAGAGGTTTTGCGTTGCAATATCCGTCGTACCGTAACAAGCTTAGTTTGCGGTGATGAAGTCATTTTTCGTCGTGCCAAGGTCAGTGATGGTGACTTAGCCGGCGTAATTGAGGCTGTACATGAAAGGCGCACACAACTCACTCGTCCGGATTTTTATGACGGTGTGAAAGTTGTCGCTGCGAATATTGACCAAATATTGATGGTGTCGGCCGTTGTGCCCGAATTCACCCCTCAAATCATCGATCGCTACTTAGTCGCTTGCGAGGATATGGGGATAGAGCCGATTTTATTACTCAATAAAATTGATTTGCTTGACCAAGAAAGCCTCGAATATATTGATGAAGTCTTAGATATATATCGTGAGCTTGGCTATCGCGTACTATTAGTCAGTACAAAATCAGGCAAAGGCATTGACGAGTTAAAACACATGCTTGAGGACAAAAATAATATTTTTGTTGGTCAATCAGGGGTTGGCAAATCAACGTTGGTCAATACGGTACTGCCCAATGCAGATATTCTCACCAAAGAAGTCTCCGAAAATAGCGGCTTAGGGCAACATACAACCACAGTATCGCGCTTACACCACTTGCCGTCCGGTGGAAACCTGATCGACAGCCCAGGGATCCGTGAGTTCGGCCTATGGCACTTAGACGTGGAACGCGTCACTTGGTGCTTTAAAGAATTTAGGGAATTTATTGGCGGCTGCCGCTTTAGAGACTGTAAACACCTGAACGATCCGGGATGTTTACTTCGTGAAGCCGTAGATGAAGGTAAAATCAGCGAATTACGTTTTGAAAGTTACCATCGTATTTTAGAATCTATGGCTGATGGCCGCGCAGGTGCGCGCGCGCCGAGAGTCTGATAATATTTGCTAAATTGGCTCAATGACTTGAGCCCGATAGTCACTTCGCAATACAAAAATCGAAAGTGACAAGACTAATAATTAGGAACTGTTAAAAGTGAATTTGGATAAACTAAAAATTGCCATGCAATATGCATTACCTAAACATGCGGTTTCTCGTTTGGTTGGTAAGCTTGCCGCAGCAGAAGCTGGCGCCTTAACCACAAAGCTAATTAAGCTGTTTATCAAACAATATAAAATCGACATGAGCGAGGCATTGCACGAAGATCCAGCTCACTACAAAACCTTTAACGAGTTTTTTACCCGTCCACTGAAGCCGGGGATCCGTCCTTTGGCAGAAGATAGCGATATCCTTGCCCACCCAGTTGATGGTGCAATCAGCCAACTTGGTGATGTCGTCGATGGTCAAATTATCCAAGCTAAGGGTCACAACTACAGCTTACAGACGCTGCTAGGCGGTAAAGAAGAAGACGTTGCGCCTTATGTTGGTGGTAAGTTTGCAACGATTTATCTAGCACCGAAGGATTATCACCGTATCCACATGCCGGTTGATGGCACCCTTCGTAAAATGATTTATGTACCAGGTGACTTATTCTCAGTAAATCCACTTACTGCGCAAAATGTGCCTAATTTATTTGCTCGTAACGAGCGAGTTGTTGCTATTTTTGACACTGAGATTGGTCCGCTTTCTATGGTATTGGTTGGTGCAACTATCGTCGCGAGCATTGAGACGATTTGGGCAGGTACAGTGACACCACCAGCCGGAAGAGATGTCTTTACTTGGACATATCCAGCAGAAGGTGACAACGCGATAACGCTGAAAAAAGGCGAAGAGATGGGTCGCTTTAAGCTTGGTTCTACCGTGATTTTAGCGTGGGGAGCAAATAAGGCAGAGTTCTTAGATGACCAAAACCCAGAGACCGTCACACGCATGGGTACCCCTTTCGCAAAAATAGCAGAGTAGACTAATTGGTATTAGTGGCTTGAAACTACTTCAAGCCACAACAATCACACTCGGGGTTTTTACTGAGCCCATACTGCTTTTGCTGCAAACTCATAGCATCTAGCGTACAAAATACGCTTCCTTGGTGATGTCCAAGTAACACGTTTATGGTCAATAAAGCTTGCTGCGCACCGATCACCCCCAGTAATGGACTAATGACGCCAAAGTTGTCACAACTCTCCACTGGTGTTTGCGAACCCTCAGGGAAAACGCAAGCATAACAAGGTGACTCAGCCCTAAAATCAAAGCACATGAGTTGGCCCTGCGTGGCAATCGCAGCGCCAGCTATCAACACCTTGCTCGCTTGATGACAATACCTATTGAGCAAATAACGGGTAGTAAAGTTATCGCTGCAATCCAAGACAATATCGGCATCACGGAGTAACTCGGCGACGTTCTTATCAGTCAATCTCGCATTAATTGGTACTAGTGTGATCTCGTTATTGAGACTTGCCAGCACCTTTCCAGCTACTTTGGCTTTTTGCTGACCAAGGTGGTTCACCTTATACAGAATTTGCCTTTGTAAGTTAGACAATTCCACGTCGTCATCATCAACAAAAGTAAGCTTACCAATGCCACTCGCCGCTAAGTAAAACAACGCGGGACTTCCCAACCCACCGCAGCCAATCACAGCCACATGCGCCTGTTTCAATGCGAGTTGGCCTTGCTCACCAACCTCTTTTAACAGCAAATGGCGACTATACCTTAGCCGCTCTTTGTCATTGAGTTCAGTCATGCCGCGCCATAGCTTGCTTTAATTCAAGTACAGCTTGCTCTGGGTCTTGGGCCTCAGTGATAGCTCTTACAACCGCAATACTAGATACGCCAGTTGCAGCCACTTCTGGCACGCGACTTAGATCAATGCCTCCAATAGCGACGGTTGGATAGCTACTTTGCATCAAAGGTACAAAGTGCATCAGCTTTTCCAGCCCTTGGATTTGGCCGGTCATATCTTTAGTCGTGGTTGGGTAGATAGCACCAAAAGCCAAATAACTTGGGCGATAGTTATGTGCCCGGAGCATTTCATAAAAACCATGGGTCGAAATACCTAAGCGCAGCCCTGCCTCTTGGATGGCAACAAGATTAGCTTTATCGATATCCTCTTGGCCCAAATGAATTCCATAAGCGCCGTGTTTAATCGCTAACTGCCAGTAGTCGTTAATAAACACCTTCGCATCGTATTTTTGTCCAAGTGCAATGGCGGTTTGTATTTCAGCTTCAAGATTAGCTTGCTCTGGATCTTTAATTCTCAGCTGCACCGTATCGACACCTAAAGCAAGACATTTTTCCACCCAATCAGCGCTGTCCACCACGGCATAAAGCCCAATAGGGTCGTCAATGCTGGCAAAGCCAGCGGCAAAATTAAACTCCTCAGGTAATGCAAACTCTAGTTCATCAGCAAGCCAAGAGCCCGCTTCTATCACTTGCGGGTAATCATTGAGATCAACTGGGAAACTCGTATGCGCAACAGGGCCCACGCCTTCACCATAACGTATCGCCGCTTTTAGCCCTGCATTGATGTATGCTTTAGCGAGAATAAAAGCATCTTTAAATGGATACTCCTTGGCCATACATGCCGCGATCACTGACGATAAACTACACCCAGTACCGTGGCTATGCGGTGTTTGAATTTTCTCATTGCCAAGCCAATACTCGGTATCTCCCGCTAAGCCATAATCAATGCAGTAGCCTTTTGGGTAATCCCAATGACCGCCTTTAATGACCACCGACTTTGCACCGAATTCACGCAATTTGGCAGCAGCCTCTTTTACCGCTTCAGGACCTATCAAATACACGCCTGTCAGCAGCTGAGTTTCGTGTGTATTGGGTGTAATGATATCCACCAGCGGTAATAAATGGGTTTTTAACGCATCCACCGTGTCTTCTTCGGTTAATGAATCCCCGCTCGTCGCGATAGCTACTGGGTCATAAACCACTAGCGGCGGTTTTGCCCATGTTGCTTTATAATGCTCAAGGTGTTCAGCAATCAGTTGGATCTGCTGAACATTGGCGAGCATGCCAATCTTTATCACCGTTGCAGGCATATCTTGCGAAAGCGCCGTCAGCTGAGAGTCGATAACCGTGGTCGAAACCGGGTTTAACGCCTCCACCCCTAAACTATTTTGCGCCGTCAACGCAGTTACTACGGTACAACAATGAACATTAAAGCTCTGCGTTGCTTTGATATCCGCTTGAATACCAGCGCCGCCGCCAGAATCAGAACCCGCAATACTCCAAACGATATGTGACAAAGAGAACTCCTTATATAGTTATCCGCAATTCAAGTTAGTTTGTGTGCCAAAAAGGCATGCCTAAGGTTGGCGTAGAAGGTGATGCCACCTCTTTTTGTGGCATTGCTTTTGCCAAATAAGACAGACGCCCTGCAACCGTGCTGGCTTCAAACGCTTTTGCCATGGTGATAGGACAGCCCGCCCCTGCCACTGCCGAATTTAATAATACGGCATCATAACCCAGCTCAAGTGCTTGGCAAGCATGAGACGGCAAACCGAGTCCCGCATCAACAATCAAGGTTTGATGGGGCAAACGTGTGCGAATGGTTTGCAGGTTATATGGATTTAACAGCCCTTTTCCCGTACCAATTGGCGCGCCCCAAGGCATTAAAACCTCGCATCCCAGCGCATCCAAACGCTGACACAGCACCAAATCATCAGTACAATAGGGCAATACCTTAAAACCGTCTTTTAGCAAAATTTCGGTGGCTTCGAGCAATGCAATTGGGTCTGGCTGTAAGTTATATTCATCACCAATGAGTTCAAGTTTAATCCAATCCGTGGCAAACACTTCCCGGCACATCTGCGCCAAGGTCACCGCTTCTTTTACGCTATGACAGCCAGCCGTGTTTGGTAAGACTCGTAGCCCCATCTCTTTGATAAGCGACCAAAAGTCATCACCCGCCTGCTTAGTTTGCTGGCGTCTCAGCGACACAGTAACAATCTCAGCACCCGAGGTGGCGATGGCTGCCTGCATTACCTCCGGAGAAGGATAAAGTGCCGAGCCAATTAACATGCGGCTAGTAAACTGTTCACCATAAATAGTGAGCTTAGTATCAGTCAAAGACTGCATGTTTATCCCCCTTGAATTGGCGATAAAAGCTCAATCTTATCACCGTCGCTCAATGTCACGCTTGGCAGCTCCGTACGGGAAACAAAAGTACCATTAAGCGCGACGGCAAAAGGCGGTTTGGCACCTCTGGCTTCAATAAATTCCTGAATATTTTGCTCGCGGTTGATATTAATCGTTTCGCCATTAAATTCGACTTTCATAATAACTCCTTAGATAGTGCTTGTTTCACGATAAGCGGTGCCAGCAAATAACCGTGTCTGTATAGACCATTGATACTGATCACATTACCTTGTTGTTCAATTTTGGGGTGATTATCTTTAAACGCAGGTCTAAGCCCTGCTAATAAAGACAATACTCGCGCTTCGGCAAACCCACGATGAACTGAATAAGCAGCAGAGAGTAATTCGAGTGTAGAACGTACCGTTATCTCACCATTATCTTGCGACTCAATTTCCGTCGCACCAATAACAAACTGATGGTCTGGCTTTGGCGCAATGTAAATGGGGTATCTTGGGTGCATCAAGCGCACAGGTCGAGTCAAGGTCACTTCTGGGGCATAAATTCTCGCCACTTCGCCGCGCACACCACGAAGCCCGTTACACGTTGCTTTCGCACCAAGACCGCGACAATCAATCACCCAGTCATACGCTTGACTAAGCTGCGCCTTTTGCGCTTCGTCACAATGAACACCGTAGTTAATCTCTACACCTTGCTGCGTCAATGTTGCCGCACTACTTTGATAAAACGCCTGATTATCAAGCTGGCCTTCGCAAGGTAAATACAAGCCTTGATGGAAGACACCGCCAAGTTCTGGTTCCAATTGTGCGATCTGAGCGCCATTTACCACTTCCGCGCTATGATCTTTTAACGGTTTTAAGCGCTGCTGAAAACTCACTAAATCACCACGGTCTTGACCATGTGCCACAATAAGAGAGCCTTGCTGCTGGAAAAATACCGGGCTTTCCAGTTTCGCCAGTAGTTGTGGCCAAAGTTTCATGGACTCCAGCCCTTGCAGCGCCAACGCTTCATCGCATATCACAGACTCAGCCAAGGGCGCTAACATGGCCGCCGCCACACTACCTGCTGAGCTCTCCGTACCTTGCTTTGCTTGTTCAAACACGCTGATTTGATAACGCTCAGCGAGCATCAATGCAGCGATGCGCCCAGTTAAGCCAAAACCCAAGATAGCAACACGTGCTTGAGTAGACATAGCTACACTCCTAAAATTAGCCACCCGACGGGGATCAAGGTGGCTATGATGGGATAGGTTATATCGCTTTGTGGTAAAGCTCAGAGCCTGATTGCTTAAACTCTTCCGATTTTGCTTTCATCTCAGCTTCAACATCCACCATTTTAATGCTGATCTCTTCGCCTACATTATTAGGGTCGATGCCTCGCGCTTCTAACGCTTTCGCATAGTCACGTACATCTTGGGTGATCTTCATCGAGCAGAATTTAGGGCCACACATAGAGCAGAAATGAGCGACTTTGCCCGACTCTTGTGGCAAGGTCTCATCGTGATATTCACGAGCACGCTCTGGATCTAGACCGAGATTAAACTGATCGTGCCAGCGGAACTCAAAACGCGCTTTAGATAGCGCATTGTCACGAACTTGAGCACCGGGATGGCCTTTCGCCAGATCCGCTGCATGCGCCGCGATTTTGTAGGTGATCAAACCTTCTTTTACATCTTCTTTATTCGGTAAGCCTAAGTGTTCTTTTGGTGTCACGTAGCACAGCATCGCACACCCATACCACGCAATTTGCGCCGCACCGATCCCTGAAGTGAAGTGATCATAACCCGGAGCGATATCGGTAGTGAGTGGGCCAAGCGTGTAAAACGGTGCTTCATCGCAGTGCTTTAGCTGCTCTTCCATATTCTCTTTGATCATATGCATCGGCACGTGTCCTGGGCCTTCAATAAAGACCTGAACATCGTGTTTCCACGCAAGCTTAGTTAACTCACCAAGGGTACGCAGTTCGCTAAATTGCGCTTCGTCATTGGCATCGGCAATAGAACCCGGACGCAAGCCATCACCTAACGAGAAACAAACATCGTATTGCTTTAAGATTTCACAGATGTCTTCAAAGTGCGTGTAGAGGAAGTTTTCTTTGTGATGCGCTAAACACCACTTCGCCATAATTGAACCACCGCGAGACACAATACCCGTCACGCGTTTTGCCGTCATCGGCACGTAACGCAGTAGTACTCCCGCGTGGATAGTAAAGTAATCCACGCCTTGCTCAGCTTGCTCAATCAAGGTATCGCGGAAGATCTCCCACGTTAGATCTTCAGCAACACCATTTACTTTTTCTAGTGCCTGATAGATTGGAACCGTACCGATAGGCACTGGAGAGTTACGTACCACCCACTCGCGGGTTTCATGAATGTAGCGCCCTGTCGACAGATCCATTACGGTATCTGCACCCCAACGGGTCGACCATACCATTTTTTCTACTTCTTCTTCGATAGAAGAAGTCACTGATGAGTTACCAATATTGGCGTTAACTTTTACTAGGAAGTTACGTCCGATGATCATCGGCTCGGTCTCAGGGTGATTAATATTGTTTGGCAGTACAGCACGACCACGGGCAATTTCATCACGCACAAATTCAGGCGTAATAAACTCAGGAATACTGGCGCCAAACGATTGGCCTTTGTGTTGCTGCGCGAGCAATTCTTCACGCAACTTAGCGCGTCCCATATTTTCACGGATCGCTACATATTCCATTTCAGGCGTCACTATGCCTTGACGGGCGTAGTGCATTTGCGTGACATTTTTACCCGTCTTAGCACGGCGAATTTTAGGTAAATGTTCAAAGCGAATATGGTCAAGCCCTTCATCCGCCATACGCTGCTGAGAAAACTGTGACGTCACCGACTCTAGCATTTCGGTATCATCGCGCTCAACTATCCACTGCTCTCTAAATTTAGGAAGACCAGCACGAACGTCAACCAGCACTTCAGGATCTGTGTATGGACCTGAAGTATCATAAACACGAATGGGATCGTTTGATTCAAATACCGGATTTTCTTCGGTGCCACCAACAAACGAATCACTTAGCGTGATTTCACGCATACCAACGCGTACGCCTGCTTGTTCGCCCTCCACATAAACTTTATGTGAGTTTGGAAATGGTTGGCCTTTAAGGTTATGGATAAATTCTGCCGCGGCTGCTCGCGCTTCACGACGACTTAGCTTGCTACTATTGTTTGACATGACGTCCCTCTTATTTTCATACAAAGGTGTCTTGTCAGATCTCCAAAAGGAGAGAGACGAGGATAGTCCTCGGGTAAGGTGGATAGCAATAAACCACTATTGCTACAGACAAACGCAACGCGTTTGCTGTCTTGTTCCCTACGCAGGCATTAACCTGATCAGGTCCACGGATCCCGCAAAATGCGATCTCAGCCCGAATATCTGCACACAAATTTGCTGCAAAAACTCAAGGCACTCCGACAAGTAACGAATTAGCGCCAGTCTACTTGCTAACACGAAAGCTCGCAAGCACTGACACTGGAATTCTTATTTTCAGCTTATTGTTTAATAAAACTAAACTGAGGTTTTCCTTTCAAGGTCAACTTATTAGCATTTACTTCAAGCAATACACCAATTTGTAATTGGTTGATAAGCTGTGATTCAACCTGAGCGATTTCTTCACCACAGTATTTACGCGTCATGCCTAAGTTTTTAACTTTTAGCTGCCCTTCGACAATTTCGCCTTCGCCAAAAAAGCGATTACAACCCGCAAAACCGTTGACCTGCAGTGCATCGATAAAACGAATATCAATAGGCTTTTCACCAAGTCCAGCGTCTGATTGTAACTGCGTAATATGTTGACCATTTATACTCTGTAACTGCCAAGCGGAATACTTAAGCGCTTCCGTGTCTACCTTCCCTGTCGATATACATCCACTTAGCGCCATTATTGCGCCGATTATGCTGATGAATTTCATGGTAAACCATCTATTTTATGCCCTGAGTTTATTATAACGTTTCAAGACACAAAAATTGCAGTAAAATTCTGTAAAATTGTCTTACCTGAATATTTTAACACCAACTATTTCACAAATTGCTGCTCTTCAAATAAGTGCGTAATAGCGTCTGGTAAAAACGGTCTACCGCGCTCATTCACCGAAGTCCCTGTTACCACAGCATCTAGCATTAGCTTATCGTCATGCGCTCTTATTACTTTTTGCTTAAATGCGAACTTTACTCTGCTTTCACGCTCGAGTGCGACTTCAACATAAAACTCATCACCTGGGCGTAACGAGTCTTTATAATTCATTTCGCTCCGAATAACGACTAAGTTCACTTTTTGCTCAGCAAGCGCTGCAAAATCAACGTTATTCGCCAGTAAAAACTCATGCCTTGCATGCTCTAAATAATTAAAATACACGCTGTTATTAACTATTCCCTGTAAGTCACACTCGTAATCTCGGACTTTAAAATCGACTTTAAAACTCATATCTGGCCTATTTGTTTAACATTTTCGGGCTAACATATAACACAATTTCACTGTCAACTGGTCTGGCTTTTGTTAAACTGTGCCCAATTAAAAATGGGACAAAGATTAAGCATGAAGTTAAAACTCTCTACGATCACCTTGGCACTGCTGCCATTTTTCTCTCATCAGGTACTTGCCGACGATAACCTAGAAACCATTGTCGTCACTGGCGATTTTCAGAATGAAACTATCCAGACATTAAGTGCAAGCGCTTCTGTGGTTGACGAACTCACTATCGCTAAACGTGGTGCGCAATATTTAGATGAGATACTAGGTGCCACCGCTAACGTTAACTTTACGGCAGGTGCGTCTCGTGGTCGCTTTATGCAAATCCGTGGTATCGGCTTACGTTCACAGTTTGTTGATCCTATTTATCCCAGCGTTGGCTTATTAATTGACGGTATTAATTATTCAGGATTAGGCGCAAGTGCGCTGCTTTTTGATACTGAGTCAGTGATAGTGTATCGCGGCCCTCAAGGCACTAAATTCGGTTCAGATGCTTTAGCAGGAATCGTTGAAGTAAATACCCAAGCCGCCACTACAGCGCCATCATTAAAAGTGAAGTTAGGCGCAGGTAATTATGGTAGCTATGAAGCAGGCCTTGCTGCGGGCACTGGATTAAGCGACGACACCGCAGTGCGCGTCAGCCTTTATCAGCGAGAGTCTGACGGTTACGTAGATAACCTCTACCTAAACAAACCCACTCAGCAACAAGACGAGCAAGTAGCAAGAGTGAAACTTAACTCTCAAGTGAGCGACAACCTCGCACTAGAGTTCGCTTATCACCATATTGATACTGAAAACGGGTACGACGGTTTTACCTTGGATAATTCACGTAACAGCGTTGCTGATACCCCAGGCCAAGACAACCTCAGCTCCGATGCGTTTTCACTACGCGGAATTTACACTCGCTCAGACTTATTCAATGTCGAATTTAAAGTATCTGGGCTAGATGCTGATACTTTGTATAGCTACGACGAAGATTGGGTATGTAACGACGCAGCTCAACCAGCGCTATGTGCAGCAGGCTTGCACCCAGAAGGATACAGCTCAACCGATGCCTACGAGCGTAACCATGAAAATGGCAATATAGAGTTTTTAATCAAAGGTAAGCAAAATGACTGGGTGGTAGGTGTTTTTGCAAAGCGTAACGATGTTGATTTGACCCGTCATTACACTTGGCTTGAGAACCCATTTACGTCAGCATACACCGTAGAAAGTAGAGCGGTTTTTGGTCAATACGTACATCACCTATCTGACAAAACTCGCCTAATCGGTGGCCTTCGCGCGGAGCAATATGACGCTGACTATTTAGATAGTAACGGCTTTACCATTGAAACCGATGATGTAATGTGGGGCGGAAAAGTCGCACTTGAATATCAAGTTGTACCGCGCACGATGATCTACACCAGCCTTACTCGCGGTTACAAAGTCGGCGGTGTAAACGGCGAAGCACTGGCAAAAGCCAAAGATGAAGGTTTAAACATTCCGGCCGAACACCATTACTTTGACCCTGAGTATGTTTGGAACGCTGAGTTTGGCGTAAAAGGTGAATCTGAAGACAAACGTCACCTTGTACGGGTTACCGCGTTTTATATGCAACGCGATGATATCCAGCTAAAACAATGGCAAGTTTCTAACCAACAATTTGCAGGCTACATCGACAACGCCAGTAAAGGCAGTAACTACGGCCTAGAAGTTGAAGGCAACCTACAATACACGGACCGCCTTGGTTTTAGCTATAGCGCAGGCTATTTAGAGACCGAGATTGAAGACTTTGTGGCTGCCAGTGGCCTAAACCTTGATGGTCGTGACCAAGCACAAGCGCCAAATTATCAATACTCGTTTGCCGTCAATTACGAGTTAATGGATAACCTAGTGGTTGAATTGGGTGTGGAAGGCAAAGACAACTATTACCTCTCGGACAGTCACAACGAGCAAGCGCGCAATCATAACCTGATCAACGCAAGCCTTAGTTACTATGGCGACAACTGGTCATTAACGGCTTGGGGTAGAAACCTAGCAGACGAAGACATTGTAGTACGTGGCTTTAGGTTTGGTAATAATCCACTAGACGGCTGGCAAGACAATACCTATGTACAGTACGGCGAGCCGCGCGTTTATGGTCTAAGTTTTACTTACGAACTGTAGTACGACCCGTTTATCGCCTACACATCAGGCGATAAACGGGCACAAAAAGAAAAAAGGGGGAACGTAAAATTAGAGTAAAACGTTCCCCCTCACCGCAAAAACTCAAAAAGCAATTACCCTTTTAGTTACTCCATGCTTGGGGCACTGGAATACACCAACTCAACCAGATTATTCATCGTTTTTGACTTCTGCATGTAAGCCTTTTCCATATGGGCAAGCTCTTGCAGTTCAAACAAGGTTGTTTCCACCAGTGCTAACCATTTGGTTGTGGTGTCTGGCACCTCGTCACCCTGCCTTGCCGCCTTCTTGAGGGCATCGTAATAAATCGTTAAGTCATGATATTGGCGTAGATAATCCATATTGCTCTCCAACATGTCACTTTATTTCACACTAAAGTAACAAAAGCTTCGGGCAAAAATCTGCGCGAAGAAAATTTTTTTGAATTTATTTGTAAATTAATTAAAAACGCCAGCACCATCATAGCAACACCTCAGTTGACTCAAGAGTTACTCATCTCAGGCTTCGCCTAAAAAATCGAGCGAAGACTCATTAAATGCAACAAAATGTTCATTTTTCGACTGAATACACTTGAAAAAGAAAATTTCTACGATAGACTCGCGTTTACGGTTTAGATACAAAAATGCAACTTGGTTAAGCGAACAATAGAGACAAACAAATAGCATACATCCGGCTACATGGGGATTGATGCTGTTTGTGACGCGAGTGCGACAGGCAAAAAGGATTGAGTTGGTGGGGAAATATGATAAGCGCTTTACAGGAGACGACCTGCGCCGCATGCGCAAAGTCGCCGGCAAAACCACGCAAGAAATGGCTAACCTGGCCGGCGTGGAGCGTGGCACTTACGAAAACTACGAAAAAGGCGTAAGCAAATTTCCCTACGAATATTTTGAAGTATGGTGCGACGCCTGCGGCATCAACCTCAATCCACTTAGAGAACAAATCCTTGCCCTAAGAGACAAAATTGACGACGCCAAATTGTGGCGCAAGTCTCCAACACCACGAAATAGCAAATCAAGTAACGAGGATAACGGCTAATGAAAGACGCGCACTTTCATTGCCCCTCACCACAATGGCAAACAATAAAGTTACGAATAACGTTCATTTGCAACACAATGTTTTCAACTTTATTGTTAAGGAGTAAAGTGGAGTGGAAATTAAACACCGCAAAACTTAACTTAGAAAGGACGTCATTATGCGCTTTTTTATAAAAAATATAGCTAAACGACTCGTAACTTTAACAGCACTTTCCCAAAAACAAGCTAACAGGGTATCTGGTGGATCGCTTGGGCCAAAAGTAAAAGATCCAAAACTCGAAAGTGACTCAGCAGCGCCAAGTAAACAATCATCACTTAGTGCTGACTCAGTTAATCAGGTGATTGGTGGAAGTACAGGAGGACAAGCTGATGACCCTAAAGTACAAAACGATTTCATAACGCCAAATAAAAAATCATCACTTAGTGCTGACTCAGTTAATCAGGTGATTGGTGGAAGTGGTGGCAATAAAGTCGCAGAGCCAAAAGTAAAATGCGAACCAATAGCACAGTCATCAGATTACAAGTTTCAACTGGAGAAAAGCTCAACTACCCGAGTGGTAGGTGGAAGCAGTGGCACCAAAGGTGATGACCCAAGACTTACAACAGCATCTTCAGAACCACACACTTCTCACCCAAAGCTAATCCAACATAGCGATAGTAGAAAAGTTTTTGGTGGTTCCGGTGGAGCTAAAGCTGATGATCCTAGGGTGCTATTCGCAGATGCAGAAGCTAGTACCTTCAACTTTACAGTCTTAGGTATTGATGAAATTAGAAAAACCATCGGCGGAACCGGTGGCGCAAAAATAGATGACCCGAAGTTGGAACCATCCGAAAAACCATAGGCCAAAATTACAATCACTATTAGCATCTAAAACTAAGCTTATTAACTGCTACAACACACCGAAAGCTGAAGTTATAGGGCTTACTGTAAGGAAATAAAATGCGAACATCTTGGATCTTTTTACTTATTTGTGCAGCAATTGCAGCTTCACTTTCAGTAATTTATATCCATTTCAATCATTATGCAGATACTGTAATGCTTGCCTGCATTATTATATTTTGCTTTATGGCTAAAAACCATGAAAATATAAAGCACATTGCGGCACTACTGTTAATAATGACAGCTATAGAATATGGTTTAGTGAGTTACGTTGTTTCGTTAAATAGTATGGGACTACCACCTTTTCAAGGCAACCTTTTGATGTTTGGATCCCATTTCCTTGTTGATCTAACAATCCTAATGATAATGAAATATCGCGTTCGATTATCTCTTCGTTATGTTAGACGCACAGCACCTGATAATTGGCGTTCCATATATATGACTCATGCAGACCCTATCCTATATGGTATTTACTTTGCGTTTATTCTAGTTGACCTCGCGGCCTTCGGTGAAAATATTATTCGTAATTTAGAACATTTCGGCGTAGATGAAAGCTTTGCTAAACAATTCTGGAGCTGGGGCTTAATATACTATAACTACGAAATCCTAAAGTCGATTTTACTTTCCTGCGTAGTCACCACCATACTGGCTACTATCTTTGTCGAACGGCAGCGCCCTGATACGCCAGATGAGGAATTAGAAAGCGAATCTTAGTGATTTTATAACTGTCACTTTATAAGCGGGCACAGTCGTGTTCTATGCGCTTATATGATGACTTAACAAGGAATCTCAGACATTAAAAAAGGCGCTTGCGCGCCTTTTTTAATTCCTCAATTTACCGCTGATTATTCAGTTTCTGGTAAATTGCGACCGTAGAACACTTCCTGAATTTCACGATTCAGCTTAAGACGAATTTCTTCCTCTTCGTCTGCGTCTAAATCATCAGTACTAATTCCAAATAGATATGCATTTAGGTCTGTTTCCTTAAGCATCATCTTAGTGTGGAATAGGTTCTCTTGATACACGTTTACGTCTACCATGTGGTATGCGTCTTTAGTATCTTCCGTCATGTAATTCTGGATCGAGTGAATTGCGTGGTCGATATAGTGTTTTACACCATTAACGTCACGAGTAAATCCACGAACACGATAATCAATCGTCACCACATCTGACTCTAAAGAGTGAATTAAGAAGTTAAGCGCTTTAAGTGGCGAAATAATGCCACACGTTGAAACTTCGATATCTGCTCTAAAAGTACAGATGCCATCATGTGGGTGCGCTTCAGGATAAGTATGAACACAGATGTGACTCTTATCCAAATGTGCTACCACTGAATCAGGCAATGGTCCTGGTGCTTCATTACTATCAAAAGTCTGCTGTTCAACAGGCTCTTCTGATACTAAGATCGTCACACTCGCCCCTTGTGGTTCATAATCTTGACGCGCGATATTCAGTACGTTTGCACCGATAATATCCGTTACGTCTTTTAGAATATCCGTCAAACGATCGGCACTGTACTGCTCATCGATATATTCTAGATATTCTTTACGTTGCTGCTCGGTCTTGGCGTAGCAAATATCGTAAATGCTAAAGCTTAAACTCTTAGTTAAGTTGTTAAAGCCATGGAGTTTAATTTTATCAAAGGGCTTGTTCACGATAGACCCACCTTAATACAAAAAATCTGCGCTGCAGAAACAAAAGTTCGCGGATTTTATACGAAAATAGCGCTATGAAAAAGCGTTATTTTTCGTCAATTTCAACCACTTCATGGCTATGCGTAATTTCTACTGCTTTTTCAAGCATTAATGCCACTGAACAATACTTTTCAGCGGATAAACTTACGGCTCTTTCTAGGTGTTTTTCAGAGACATTACGCCCTTTCACCACGAAGTGTAAATTGATCTTGGTAAAAACCCGAGGTGCGCTTTCTGCGCGCTCTGCGGTTAATTTTACTTCCACGTCGGTCACATCCTGACGCGCCTTTTGTAGAATGCTGACTACATCGACTGACGAACAACATCCCGCTGACATTAATACCATCTCCATTGGACTTGGCGCTGCACTATCAGAACCGGCATCAAATACCACATTATGCCCCGACGCAGAGCGACCGATAAAGGTATCTCCTTCAACCCATTTTACGCTAGCTAACATAGTTATCCTCTATAAAGCATAACACCGCCAAATGGCGGTGTATCTTAAACCTAGAATTGCCTCTAAGTGTGTTTTCTACACTGTCGATAGTGATTGTGCCAAGCTATACAGCAGAATCAAACAGGTTTTTGACCAAACCTGCGAATTCTTCGATAAACTCTTTTTGTTCTACGGTGACACGTCTATCAACAACACTTGATAGCACTTCTTGTAAGTCGTACACAATGCCATCTACCTCACGCACGATCATGCTGCGCTGCTCTGTAGATAACTCAGTGTGCTGCTCGCATATACGGATAACGTTTTCAGCGATCACATCTTCGATTAATTCCATGACTGTTGGAGCCCCTGGTTCAACCGTCCCAGACTTCTCAAACAAGGCTAAGTTTTGCGTCAAATACATGACTAAATCATCGTACCCTTGTTTATCTAAAACCATACTTTGCTCACCCGAACCTATCAAAGACATCTCCTATTGATTTAAGCAGAAAGTTTTTTCGATTGCTACTTTTGTAGTCAACTAGACACAAAAAAGCAGCCGAAGCTGCTTTTCTAATCAATTTTTATTGAGTAAACCTCAATATTGGCATTTTAATCCAAAGATAAACCTGGGCTCAAGCTAGAAGGTAAAGTTACCTTTTCTAGTTCCACAGAAGCCACTGGGTATGCACAGTAATCTGCCGCGTAGTATGCACTTGCACGGTGGTTACCTGATGCACCGATACCACCAAACGGAGCTGCACTTGAAGCGCCAGTGATTGGGCGGTTCCAGTTTACGATACCTGCGCGAATACGACGTAAGAAACGGTCGTAATCAGCTTCGTTGTCGCCAAGCAGACCTGCTGATAAGCCAAAGCTTGTCTCGTTCGCTTTTTCGATAGCTGCGTCAAAGTCTGTGTAACGGAATATTTTTAACAGCGGACCAAAGTGCTCTTCATCAGGGAAGTCTGCAATGTTAGTACATTCGATGATACCTGGCGTCACAAAGCCTGTGCCTTCTGTGTGCGTCAGCTCGATAAGCGACTCACCACCGAGCTCAACAAGCTGTTGCTGTGCTTTTACCATGCCAGCGGCTGCTGCATTTGAGATCATTGAGCCCATGAACGGTTGATCTGCATCGTCAAAGTTACCCACTTTAATCGCTTTAGTTGCTTTGATCAGTTGCTCAAGGATTGTGTCACCTTGTTCACCCGCAGGAAGGAATAGTTTACGAGCACAAGTACAACGCTGACCGCTTGAGATAAACGCAGATTGAATAATGTCGTGTACTGCCGCTTTGGTATCCGCTACGTCTTTTACGATAAGCGGGTTATTACCGCCCATTTCAAGCGCTAGGATCTTACCCGGTTGACCTGCATATTGCTCATGTAGCAAGTGACCCGTACGAGAAGAGCCAGTAAAGAATAAGCCGTCAATACCCGCGTGTGACGCAAGTGCTTTACCTGTTTCAACTTCACCCTGAACTAGGTTAATCACGCCAGCAGGAAGACCCGCTTGTTGCCAGTATTTAAGCGTTAGCTCAGCAACATATGGCGTTAGTTCAGATGGCTTAAAGATAACCGTGTTACCAGCAAGTAGCGCAGGTACGATGTGGCCATTAGGTAAGTGACCAGGGAAGTTATATGGGCCAAATACAGCAACTACACCATGTGCCTTGTGACGGATCACGGCACGGCCAACTGGCATTGGATTTTCAACAACACCTGTACGCTCTTGATAGGCTTTCTCAGAAATCGCGATTTTACCTACCATAGCACCCGCTTCTGTACGAGTTTCCCAAAGTGGCTTACCCGTTTCTTTAGCAATTGCGATAGCCAGCTCTTCGCTATTTTCTTTTAGTACTTCAGCGAAACGCTTAACAATTTCTAGACGCGCGTCAAAGCTCATGTCGCTCCATGAATAGAAAGCTTCACGAGCCGCTTTTACCGCGCCATCAACTTGCTCAGCAGTAGCTGCGTTTGCGCTCCAAATAACGTCGTTGTTTGCTGGGTTTACAGAGCTAAAGCTTGCGCCTTGTCCTGCAATCCACTCACCATTTATTAGTTGTGCTGCATGTGTTGTCATAATCTGTTCCCAATCTTAAATCTTTACTAGGCTTACTTGATCGCCTTCTTCAACTTTTAGCGCCGCGGCAACATGTGGAGCAAGCGTAACTTCATTGCCATCAGTCAGGGCTAACTCAATTACTGTCGCGCGATAATCAACAAGTTTACCATTTGCGACCATAACAGGGAATCCACCGTTGCTTTCGCCTATTTTCACAGTACGAGTTTCACTATTGCGAACCGTGCGGATGTTCCCCACTTTTGCTTCTACCGTTGGACCCGCGTCGAAGATATCAACATAACCATTAAATGTGAAACCTTCGCTTTTTAGTAGCTCAATTGCAGGACGCGTATTGTCATGAACTTCACCAATCACCGCTTGTGCTTCTTTACTAAGCAGGTTCACGTAGATTGGGTACTTTGGCATTAATTCAGCAATAAAGACCTTTTGGCCGATACCCGTTAGATAATCCGCTGTCGGGAAATCCATCGAGAAGAAATGCTCTTCAAGCCATTGCCAGAACGGGCTTTCGCCTTGCTCGTTAGAAACACCACGCATTTCCGCGATAACGGTTTCAGCAAAACGAGCACGATGTTGGTTAATAAACATAAAGCGAGAGCGAGATAGCAGTTTGCCGTTTGCGCCTTTGCGATAGCCATCTTTCAAAAACAGGGTGCATAATTCCGTCGCGCCAGTGTAGTCATTACATAGCGTTAAAATATCCACTGCTTTATAAACATCGAGTGTGCGTGAAGAGTGGATCACTTTGCTTAGGTGATAATGATAAAACGCATCATCTAAACCAACCGCAGCTTCGATACCGCTGGTACCAACCACCTCGCCTGTTTCAGTATCTTCTAATACAAATAAATAGCCTTCATCAAAAGGCTTGTCTGCTTGCTTGCCAAATGAAGCAACAGAGCGTGCAATCTTCTTCTGTAATAGCTCTTCGTTAACAGGCAAAGAGGTAAAACCGTGGCCTGATTCGTGAGCAATGTTTAAAAGCGCTGGATAATCGCTTTCTTGGATTGGGCGAAGGATCATCATGAGCCCGCTTACTCCTCAAAAATGTGGATAACAACAAGGCCACCAAAAGGTGACCTTGCAACCAGTATTAAGCGTTGTTAGCAACTACCGCGGCAACGGCTTTTTCGAAGCGTGCCATCCCTTCGCGGATGTCAGCTTCTGGAATAACTAGAGATGGAGTGAAACGCACTACGTTTGCACCTGCAACCAGTGACATTACGCCTTGCTTGATACCTTCAACCAAGAATTCTTTTGCTTTGCCTTCGTACTTTTCAGTGACTACACCACCAAGCAATAGACCTTTACCACGTACTTCGGTAAATACGTTGTACTTTTCGTTGATGTCGTTTAGTAGTTCACGGAACAGCTGCTCTTTTGCTTTTACGCCATCAAGTACTGCTGTTGTGTTTACTGTGTCAAATGCCGCTTCTGCAACCGCACACGCCAGCGGGTTACCGCCGTATGTAGAACCGTGAGTACCCACTTTTAGGTGCGCAGCAATCTCAGTTGTTGTGATCATCGCGCCGATAGGGAAACCACCGCCAAGTGCTTTAGCCGTTGTTAAAATATCAGGGGTTACGTTTAAACCTTGGTATGCATACAGGTCACCAGTACGGCCAACACCAGTTTGCACTTCATCAAAAATAAGTAGCGCGTTGTGCTTGTCACACAGCTCGCGAACACCTTTTACAAACTCAGCCGTTGGTGAAATGATACCACCTTCGCCTTGTAGCGGCTCCATCATCACGGCACAAGTGTTGTCGGAAATAAGCGCTTCAAATGCCGCTAAATCGTTATAGTCTGTGTGAACAATGTCGCCCGGCTTTGGACCAAAGCCATCAGAGTATGCAGCTTGACCACCTACGGTCACAGTGAAGAAAGTACGGCCGTGGAAACCTTTGTTGAAAGAGATGATTTGCGACTTTTCAGCACCAAACTTATCTAGTGCCCAACGGCGTGCTAGTTTAAGCGCCGCTTCGTTCGCTTCTGCACCTGAGTTTGCAAAGTAGACTTTTTCTGCGAACGTGGCATCGGTTAGCTTTTTCGCTAAACGTAGTGCAGGCTCATTGGTCATCACGTTAGATAGATGCCAAATTTTCTCGCCTTGCTCTTTAAGCGCGCCCACCAAAGCTGGGTGACAATGACCTAGACAGTTAACTGCGATACCACCAGCAAAGTCGATGTACTCACGACCTTCCTGATCCCATACTCGAGAACCTTCACCTTTCACTGGAATTACCGCTGAAGGTGCGTAGTTAGGTACCATTACGTCGTCAAACAATTCACGATTGATCGTCATTTTATTTCCTCATATTTGGTGAGTGAAAGTGCAAACAAGGAGTCATTTCCTTTTGGAGGTCGGCGCGTTGCCGCCACTTGATAGGATATTTATTCACACCAATTCGGTGCTATGTATTTTGACCCGCCCCTTGATGGCACAAAATTCATACGCTCATTATTCCAGAAAAAGCGCCATTTGTCTCACTTATACCACGTTCTCAGCCCTTAGTATTCAAGGGTTTAACATATATTCTCAACTCAAGTGAATAACTATCTAGGGCAGATATTTAGGGCAAAGCAAGCGCCGTGCAGCCTTGCACAGATCATTTAAGATTAGGTTTTGAATGAATAGTCGCAAAAAAAATTTCAATTTTTTTTACAAAATCGTCAACTGCAGGTTATGGAACGCACATTTTGCCAATTGCTGACGCATTTCCTCGGTAAGTTCTAAATGATTGAGCAAAATCTCGGCTTCGTCGTCTTCAATTAACTGGCTATCTTTTAAAACAAGCAGTTGTGCGTAGCCATAGGCTTTTTGCATCACTTGTGTCAGTGGTAATGGGTCGGCAATGTTTTTATGCGCATTTGGTAGATAAGTTTGCGCATACTCTTCCATGACGGCATTAAAGGGTAAATAACGTAACTCCATTTTTTCAATTAGCTTACGTGAAATCTCTGCTGAATGTTCTATCAACAAGTTACGTAAAAATAACGGATCAGGAGATAACTCCATTAATGCGGTGTGTAGGTCTTTTTGCTTTTTGTCTCGTGCTATTTGCACCTTGGCTTGCCACACCTTTTCAAAGGTGCGTAAATAAAGACGGATCAAGGCCACTTTCCCAAGCTCTAGTAACATGCCTAAAGTAAACGCATGCTGTTCTTTTACCCCAAAAAATGGTGCCAGCTCTTTTGCCGCAATGGCCGTGCTCATGCTCAGCTCGCGTAATTTACGCTTCATTAAGCCAAATGGTTCTGTAGCATGCGGCATCCAGTGTCTTACCGCCATTGTCGGGATCACCATTTGCAAGTTCTCAAGGCCTAAATACCTTAATGCTAATGCCGGCGTGTCGACCTTAATGGACGTGCCTTTACTGTTTTTTTTGCGATACTGTGGCAAGTTGACTAGCGAAACCAGCTCACGACCCAACCAACTTAAGTCATTAACCAAAGGTTCTAAACGCCCAACTGAAGCTGAGCGCACGGCAAGAATGTCTAAAATCGCAGGAACGGAGTCTTGAATGCCAATGACTTCATGATAGATATTATCAAGGTCATGCAGTTGCTTTGTGATAGCTTCTTCGATAACTGAATGTAGATGCTTACTCGCTTTGGCAATATATTTGTGATGGCTTGTGCTGCTTTCTTGGCGTTTTGCAGCCGCTGCAATTTCCACCTCTAGCATAGTGCGCTGTGCGATATTCTCCCCATAGCTAATATCAAATGTATGGATATAGCCTATTTGCTTTTGCGCAAAGTTGAGGCTGATAAGAAGGTCATGGGCACGCTCGGATAGCGCTTGTGCCATTCTAATTTGCTTATTTTCTTGCGTCATGCATGCTACTTATCTAAAGGAAAAACACTGAGTTAAGCACTCAACAGAATCGTCTTACTGATTAACATTATACCAGTAAAAGCAATATTATGATTTGATATTGCGCACAATAGAATCAAAAAGTTACGTATCAAAAACTAGTCTAACCAACAAAAACGCAGCGAATATGGATGTATAACACCTAGGCGAAATCCTGTTGGTTTTGTTTAAACTTTAGAAGCGTTTTATAAAGTTATCAAGTAATGCTAAGCCGTGTTCAGTGAGGATAGCTTCTGGGTGAAATTGCACACCTTCAAGTGCTCTATCGGATGCCAAGAGTCCCATAATTTCATCACGCTCCCCCTCTTGTGTCTGTGTCCAAGCCGTTACGGCTAGAGACTTTGGTAAGCTACTTTGCTCAACAACCAAAGAGTGGTAGCGGCATACTTCGTATGGTGATGGCAGGCCTTGAAATACGCCTATATTGTTATGGTGCACTTGAGACGTTTTCCCATGCATCACTTGTTTTGCGCGAATGACTTTGCCACCTAAAGCTTGTGCAATAGTTTGATGACCAAGGCAAATGCCGAGAATAGGGATTTGTCCCTGTAGACGTTTTACGACTTCAAGCGAGATCCCCGCTTCATCAGGACTGCAAGGGCCAGGAGATAGCACAACATATTTGGGATTAAGCTGCTTGATTTGTGAGGTGCTGATTTCATCATTTCGCTTTACCAGCACATCCACATCTAAGCGCTGAAAATACTGCACTAAGTTGTAGGTAAAGGAATCATAGTTATCAATCATCAACAGCATGTAGGTACCACTAAAAGAACCAAGCGGCCTATTTGCCACTGGGGTAAGGATGTTCGTTATAAATCTATTTTATCACGAACTCAACAGGAGGGTTTTCTTATATCTAGTATCTGCTTTAAACCAAGGGTCTGCAGACCCTTGTAATACAAAAAGACACCATTTATGGTGTCTTTTCATTGTGTTTTATTAACCGCGAGGAATAAAACCGACGGCGTCATACACAGCTTTCAGTGTTTTTTCGGCACGAATACTTGCTTTTTCCGCGCCTTTTTTCATGATTTCGTCCAGCAGAGTTTGATCTTCTCGGATTTCTTTAAAGCGCGCTTGAATAGGCTCCAGCATATTCACTACCGCATCGGCAGTGTCTTTCTTTAAATGACCGTACATTTTGTCTTCGTACTCTGGCACTAACTCTTCAATTGAGCGTTTAGTTGCAACACTTAGTAGAGTCAGTAAGTTGGATACTCCTGGCTTTTCAACACGATCAAAGTAAATGCGTGCTTGCTCATCTGAATCTGTTACCGCTTTTTTCAGCTTTTTCTCTATCTTCTTCGGTTCGTCCAACAGCATCACAAAACCATTTGGGTTTTCGTCTGATTTTGACATCTTCTTGCTCGGATCTTGCAAGCTCATAACACGAGCGCCAAACTCTGGAATATAAGGTTCTGGGATCTTAAAGACATCGCCATACAGGTTGTTAAAGCGCGTTGCGATATCGCGGGTCAACTCAAGGTGCTGCTTTTGGTCTTCACCAACCGGTACTTGATCCGCTTGATACAATAAAATATCCGCAGCTTGCAATACTGGATAGGCGAATAAGCCAACGTTTACGTTATTGGCGTGCTTTGCTGATTTATCTTTAAACTGCGTCATGCGGTTTAATTCACCCATTTGTGCATAACAGTTCAGCACCCAACCTAGCTGTGCATGCTCAGGAACCTGTGATTGTACAAATAGTGACGATTTATCTGGGTCGATGCCGCAAGCAGTATATAGTGCTACGCCGTCTAATACGCGATCGCGTAGTTGCTGTGGCTCTTGGCGAACCGTAATGGCATGCAAGTCAACCAACATAAAGTAACAATCATGATCGTTTTGTAGTTTAAGCCACTGGTTAATGGCACCTACGTAATTGCCTATTGTCATACCACCGGTTGGCTGAATACCACTTAATACTACAGGTTTACTCATGTCGTTCCTTTATTTCTTCATTGAATTAACGTTGATTGATAATGGGAATAATATCTAAGAATCCATCACAAAGGTACTGTGGATTGAACTCTTTCAAATCGAATCCCTGATTATACCCATAATTTAGCGCAATCACAGGTATCTTAGCGCCCTGAGCGGCCAAAATATCGCTTTTAGAGTCCCCAACCATGATTAGCTTATCCGCTGGTATACCAAGACGCTCGGCAGCCAGCAATAGCGGAGCTGGTGACGGCTTTTTGTCAGTGTCATCACCACAGACGATACAATCAAAATGCGAAGTGAGATTTAATTTATCCAGCAGTTTTAGCGTAAATGCACGATTTTTATTTGTCACGACGGCTTTTGGCACTGTGGCAAATGCAGATAGCCCTGTCTCAACATGCGGATACAAACCCGCATACTGACCAACTAATTCGTCATAATGCACTTTAAAACGCTCAATGGCGGTGTGCGCTAAACTTTCGGATAAGTCTTCGCTAACTTCATGGCTACCGCTTAGGCCTCTTTTTACTAACATATCGATGCCGTTACCTACCCATTCACGCACCAGAGCATGACTAACAATTGGGTGAGCAAGCTCAGACAGCGTCAAATTGAGCGCCATGTACATATCCTCGACGCTATCAACTAACGTGCCATCAAGGTCAAATAAAATACCCTCAAAACGCATTATTTTACCTTTGCTAATTCTTGACGCATGGCGTCTATTACCGCTTTGTAATCGGGTTGATTAAAGATAGCGGAACCCGCAACAAACATGTCTGCACCTGCCGCTGCAACCTCAGCAATGTTGTCCACCTTAATTCCCCCATCCACTTCAAGACGAATATCGCGACCGGAAGCGTCAATGCGTGCTCTCGCTTCTTTTAATTTCTCAAGTGTATGTGGGATAAAACTTTGGCCACCAAAGCCCGGGTTTACTGACATCAAGAGGATTTGATCAATTTTATCCATCACATGATCAAGATAATGCAGCGGTGTGCCCGGATTAAATACCAAGCCAGCTTTACAACCTGACTCTTTAATCAGCGCAAGGCTTCTGTCTATATGCTCGCTGGCCTCTGGGTGAAATGTAATAATGCTCGCTCCGGCTTTAGCAAACTCGGGAATTAGACTATCTACAGGCTTTATCATCAAGTGTACGTCGATAGGAGCAGTAATTCCGTAATTTCTTAATGCGTCACAAATCATTGGACCAAAAGTTAAATTTGGCACATAGTGATTATCCATTACATCGAAATGAACCACGTCGGCACCTGCTGTCAGTACCTTTTCAACATCTTCGCCTAACCTCGCAAAATCTGCGGATAGAATGGATGGTGCAATTAAAAAATCAGACATACTTTTCCCCTAAACGTAAGACCGCGATACTGTACCGTAAATTGCCCAAAATGTCTGCGATTTAAGGCGCTTTATGATTGTGCAATAAACGAACATTGTGTATCATTATGTGATATTTAACTTCTGGGGATAGGGTTATGGTTTCTAGATATAAAGCACGGATTGCTCTGCTTGGGACGGTATTAGCCGTGTCGGCAGGGGTATTTTCTTTCGACAATGATGAAAGTCTTGCCGCAAATTACTCCGCATGCGCTTGTAGCACTGGCAATTTAAGCAGTCGAATAAATGCAGTGGAATGTCAGCAAGAAGCGCACACCAGTTGGGCAGCGTGGTTGACTGGCGGTAGTTCGAGTGGCCAATTCCATTATTTGGATTTGCTTGAGTTATTACTTGGCTCTAAAGACAATCAAAGCAGTAGTAAAGTTTCATCTCCTTACTAATACCAGTTGAGCCAATCAACTGGTAAGAGGTAAACACTATGGCTTCTTCCAATAGTAAATTCGCGTTAATTCAAAGTGTCTGTGCGGCAATGTTTGGTGTGCAGAGCGGTCAAAAACAAGCATATGACTTTAACAAAAAGCATTTTTGGCCGTTTGCTTTTGCGGGCATCGTTTTTGTCGCCGCTTTTGTCATTGGCTTAATTTGGTTTGTAAATGGTGTAGTTTTGGCTTAGTCCTTTATGCCGCTGCAAATTACGAACGGTGATATAGCGCCATTAGCTCGTCAACTTTATTCCGCCCATTACCTTTAGGGCTAATTGTACGTTTCACCTTGATCACATCTAGCTTCGCTTGATTGTAAATCTTTCGTGTCCACACCGTATCGTGATTGGAGATTAACACTGGCGTTTGCTTTTCAAAAGCCGCAGTTTCCGCAAGATTCGCCAGCTGTGCTTGATCGTCTAAGTTAAACCCACCTTTTGCATAGCTAGTAAATGACGCAGTTTTGCTCAAAGGTACATACGGAGGATCGCAATACACTACCGCATTCTTTGGCATGGTTTCAAATACTTGGCTGTAACTTTGACAGGTGAAAGTAGCCTGTTGAGCCTTTTCAGCAAACACATATAACTCGCGCTCTGGAAAGTAAGGCTTTTTGTATTTACCAAAAGGGACGTTAAAGATCCCCTTGAGGTTATAACGACATAAACCATTGTAGCCATGGCGGTTCATATATAGAAATAGAATCGCACGCTCATACACATCAATGCTTTCGTTAAACTGTTGTCGATACGCGTAATACGCATCTGGATGGTTATTCAGCTCGACGAATAGCCTTTTAGCGTCACTGATAAATTCATCAGGAATACGCTTCAACTCTTTATACAGGTTGATAAGATCAGCGTTAATGTCATTTAAGACATAATGCTTAAACTGAGTGTTAAGGAAAACAGATCCCGCTCCAACAAAAGGTTCTACTAGCGTGTCGGCTTCATTACTTGCTGCTTGTAGGCGCTTAGAAATATCTTCTACTAAGCTGTATTTTCCGCCTGCCCATTTTAAGAAGGCTCTAGTCTTTTGTTGCATGCTCGTTCTATGTCGTGAGTGGTTGCGCGATTTTACACTAAATGTGGCTAATTACCGAGAGACTGAGTAATTTCTTGTTTAATTTTACTCATTCTCTTAAAAAATGGCTGACCTTTTTGTAGCGCTTCTGGCAATACTGCCTTTGCTTGCTTCGCTGATGCCAAACTCTGGTAAGCATCAGTAGTAACTACAAACCAAGTTCGGCCATTTCTTAAAACAGTAAACTGCTGTGTCACTACCTCGTTATGCTCCGCCATAAACCCAGCTGCAATCTCACTTTCTGTCACTGCAAGTAACTGGATCACCCATTCACCATCTGAGCGACTGAGATACCAAGGGTTTCCCGTCAATAGTTCAGGCTCCGCGTGCTGAAGCTCTGTTACTGGCGATAAAGTGGCTGGAGTACTATCAACATTGGCTTCTTCAGCTTCATTCGCTTGCTCTGATAGTGCGTTATTGTTGTTTGTCGTATCTTCTTTTGTTTCGGTTAGTGCAGATAAAATACTGCCAACAGGCGCAGTTTCGACTTGCGTTGGCGCTTCGGTTGGCAACTCTGGTTGCACGTCGTTTTCAATTTCAACTTTGGTATTTGGCGCCTCAAATATCTCTTGCGCATCAATAGCGGTGGCTACTGTTTCTTCATCACCTTGAGTCGGTGTCCAGTATCGTTTTAATTCTTGCTTATACACTAAAGCAACCATCAACGCTGTTAATACCAAACAAAGTGCAATGACATACCATTGCCATTGTGATTTGCTACCTACTTTGGAGCTTTGTTCACGTAAATTTAGACTCTGCAGCTGTGGCTGCCAAGAAAGTAAAACACTCGGATTACCTCGAGCTTCAGCAACAAACGTATTAAAAATAGGATCTTCGTCAGGCGGTAAGTCTTTGTAAAACATGCTCATCAAGCGCTTACTCTCGAGCATGGATAAAGGCTCGATATGAATATCCAGACTTTCAGGGATCAGCTGAGGCTGCTGCGCCGTAGCGAGTATGTAAATTGTTTCGCGAGAAGATTTTGCGAGCTTTTGTAGTTGTTCCGCAAGCTCTTGGGTTAAATGCCTGACGTTGTCTAACACCCATAAACATGGCCCACAAGCTTGTTCATCATGGAGCAACATGAAGTTTTCACTTAGAGATAACTTCTGATCAATGAGAGGACTGCGAAAGCTATGCTCAAGCAGCTGCCGTACCACATCAAACTCTTGAGTATTGGCAGTCAGCTTTACAAACGCTTTGTTAAAGTCTGGGTATTTATCAGTAAGAAACGATTCCGCAAGGTAGCTTTTACCAAGACCTGAAGAGCCGACTAAGGTTATCAGGTTTTGGCCATAGTCGAATTGCATAGCAATTCTATCTACCAATGCAGCTCTGCTTGGTAAAATTTGCGACTGCATTTAACGACCTATTAGAGTTACCACGGTTTCATCGCTAACATCATCCACTAGCGCACATTGGCCTAGTTGCGTAGGAAGAATAAAGCGAATTTTGCCTTGTTTGTTCTTTTTGTCTTTGCGCATATGTTGTAAAAACTGCGCTGCGGTCATCTCGCTTGGCGCTTCTGTCGGTAATTGATAAAGCGCAATAACACGACGGATCTTTTCAACATCAGCAGTACTAAGCGCGCCGCGTTGACAAGCCAAATTTGCAGCTATCATCATACCGGCAGCAACGGCTTCACCATGCAACCAATTACCATAGCCCATTTGCGCTTCAATCGCATGGCCAAAGGTGTGACCCAGATTAAGTAATGCACGCAATCCCGCTTCGGTTTCGTCTTTGGCGACGATCTCGGCTTTTATCGCACAACACTTATAAATAACTTGTTGAAGGCTTTCAGCATCTAGTGCGCTGAGCTGAGGATGCTGATCCGTTAATGTATCAAGAAAAGATGCGTCATAGATCAACGCATATTTAATGACTTCAGCCATACCCGCAGCAAACTCTCTTGCAGGCAATGTACTTAAGGTCTTGGTGTCGATAAAAACCGCTTTTGGCTGATAGAAAGCACCAATCATGTTTTTACCTAGCGGATGATTTACCGCTGTTTTACCACCAACCGATGAATCTACTTGTGACAGCAAAGTCGTAGGGATTTGAATAAACGGAACACCACGCTGGTAGCATGCCGCAACAAAACCAGTCAAATCGCCAACCACACCGCCACCGAGGGCAATCAAACACGTATCACGACCACAATTATGCTCGAGCAAAAAGGCAGAAATCTTTTCAAACCATTCTAGCGATTTGTATTGTTCACCATCAGGGATAACAAAATGTAGCGGTTTTTGAGCATCAAATATTGCTAACAGACTATTTAAATATAGAGGTGCAATGGTGGTGTTGGTGATGATAACAGGACGACTTTGCCCAACGTACTGCTTAAGTCGTCCTTCATCTGATAAGAGATGTTCACCGATAAAGATGGGATAGCTCCGCTCGTTTAAATCAACCTTTAATTCAAGCATGGCGTCCCTCCTACGGTGTTGTTATATTAGAAATCTAATTTTTCAATAATTTGGTTTGCAACTACTTTAGCGCTTTGCTCATCCGTGCGAACAACGTGATCTGCCACTTCTCTATATAGTGGTTCACGCTCATCAGCTAAGCGCTCTAGTACGTCACGTGAGTCTTCACTGGTTTGTAGTAATGGACGACGCTTATCACGCTGAGTACGAGCTACCTGTTTTTCGATCGGCGTTTCTAGGTAAACAACAATACCGCGCGCAGACAACTTGTTGCGCACTTCTTTGCTGATCACAGAGCCACCACCTGTCGCTAACACAATGCCTTGCATTTCTGTTAGGTCAGAGATGACGCTTTCTTCACGCTTGCGGAACCCCTCTTCGCCCTCGATATCGAACACCCAAGAAATATCGGCACCTGTGCGGCGCTCAATTTCCTGATCCGAATCGAAAAATTCAAGGTGTAATTGATCTGCAATGTGACGACCAATCGTGCTTTTACCAGCCCCCATCGGGCCTACTAGAAATATATTACGTTTCTCAGCCATATCTTTTTAGTACAAACGAACTCTAAAATTTGAAATAAAACCCCGCCTAACGACCTGGCCCCAAAATTAAGGAGGGGATTATCTCAGTAATCCGTGAACAATTTCAAGTCAAACCACGCAAAAAGCGCAATACTTTTACTGTCAACGGGCCTATAAACTGTCTTGAATGATCTTAGGCGTCACAAATATCAGCAATTCTCGCTTTTCATTAATATCACGAGAGTTCTTAAACAATAGACCTAAATATGGGATATCGCCCAAAATTGGGATCTTACTTACTGCCGTTTTCACTTCTTGCTGATAGATACCACCCAGTACGATAGTTTGACCATTTTCAACCAGTACTTGTGTTTGGATCTCTTGGGTATTGATTGCCGTCGCCGGGCCATTTGGCGTTTGCACGGTATCACCTTTAGTGTCTTGTGTAATCACTAAGTCGAGAATTATTTTATTATCAGGTGTGATTTGCGGTGTCACCTCCAAGCTTAAAACCGCTTTTTTGAAGCTCACCGTCGTTGCACCACTTGATGATGCCTCTACGTAAGGAATCTCTGTACCTTGCTCGATACGCGCCTTTTTCTGGTTAGCTGTCGTGATGCTTGGCGTCGCGATTATCTCACCTTTATTTTCTTGCTCCAGTGCAGACAACTCAAGATCTATCAAAGTGCCATCAGCTAATTTCGCAATGTGCATACCAATACTGCCAGCAGGGACTCCTTTTACGCCTAAATTAACGTTTAAGCGGTTTTCCAAAGACGGAATATTGCCATTGGATAGCGCATTCGCACCGTCTAGCGTACCAGAGATGGCATCACTGCCTTGCTGATCGCTAAAGCCCCAGCGGACACCTAAGTCTTCTTGTACTGTGTCATCTACAGTAACCATGCGCGACTCTATACGCACCTGTTTTACCGGCACATCTAAGGTTTCAACCATCCGACGTACACTTTCAATACTGCGTGAGGTGTCTTTAATTAATAAAGTATTGGTACGTTTATCAACCGATACACTACCACGATGACTAATAATAGAGTTGATATCGGTTTTGAGTAAGTCAGCAAACTCTTCCGCTTTCGCGTAATTAAGTTGAATATACTCGCTATATAATGGTTCTAGCTCTTCTACTTGCTGACGCGCTTGTAATTCCTTGGCTTCTCTAGCAGCGAGTTCTTCAGATGGCGCGACCATCAAAATAGAGCCATCCATACGCTTATCTAGCCCTTTCACACGTAACACAACATCAAGCGCTTGATCCCAAGGTACACCATCTAAACGCAAGGTTATATTGCCAGATACGGTGTCACTCGTTACTAGGTTAAAGTTGTTTGTATCGGCGATGATCTGTAGTACGGAGCGAATTGGAATATCCTGAAAATTCAACGTGATCGGCTGACCTTTATATTCTTTTTTATCGCCAAAGGTTTTATTACCTTCGTCTTTTTCAACTGATAAGGTAAAGATGTTATCAAGCTGTTGATAGGTAAACTTGAATGCCGCATTTGGCTCAATCACAATGCGGCTTTTATTGTCTTCTTTAAAGGTTTCTATGCGAGATACCACAGTGCCAAAATCTAACACATCGAGTTCGTATAGCAGGTCTTCTGCAATATCGATATGGTGGAAGTCCGCAATGATTTTACCACCGCGCTCTTGTACATCGATGGCCGCTTGGTTGTGCTCAAGAAACGCAAGTACTTTAGCTTCACCTTTCTCACCGCGACGAAAATCGATAGCTTGAATTTGGTTGATAAACGCAGTGACTTTTTGACTTTGATCTTGTTCAGAGACAATCGGTTTATTAGACACTTCCACTATCACAAGGTTATTCTTAACCTCGGTTTTATATAGCTTAAGCTCATCCATGTTGATGGAAACGGCAAAACCACCATCTCTGAGTTCACTGGTAATGCCTTGAATACCAGCTTTATCAATACTCAAAGCTTTTAAGCTTTCTTCAAACTCAGCCTGCTGGAAAAACAATTCAATACTGGTGCTTTCGCCGACAACACGAACTTGTGGCTCTGTATTGAGTTTTTCATCAAACACCAGTTGTAGTTGAGTTTCCCCTGTCGGAACGGGGTTATAGCGAATGTCATACAACATAGGAATGGCATGCGTAATTGACGAAAGGCCAACTAAGGCAACACCGAGCACAGAACGCCATAATGTTCGAGTGCTTTTAATGGTTGATTTTATAACGTTATTGTTAGTATTCACTCGTGCCACCTTGTTCCGCTTCTAACATTTCCACTTTTGTTAGCCTTTCTTTCCAACATCCCGTTCCATCTGGGATCAATTCTAATAATTCTAAATGATCGGCATGTACACTCAGCACTTTGCCATGATACAGGCCCATATATTCACCACGCTTTACACGATACAAGCCTTGCGTCGCCGCTTCGATTAGCGCCCAACGACCATCAGACTTGGCAATAATGCCTTTCATACGTAGATTATCCAACGGAAATTTCTCCAATGGATAGCGATCTCTATCTGGATCTGGGTGTAAACAGTTTTTAATTTGAACTAGTTTATTTTCAATCACTTCAGGCTGGGGCGCAACAAAAGGGCTACGCAATTCTGAAGCGCTATACTTAAATGGCTCATAATTTTGCATTTCAGGTATAGGCTCGATTTTTGGTGTTGAGCTTGCTTTTACCTGATCAATAAATTCTTTTTGTTCTGCAGTACTATCATTACAACCCGAGATGAACATCAACGAGGTCACGCAGAGCATCAGTCGGATCATTTCTGACCTCCTTGCTCATAACGATAAGTTTTTGCCACAACACTAAATACCAGCTCGCCATTTCCTGCATTTTCGATTCTAAAATCATGTAGGCTGACTATACGAGGTAATTCAGATACCTTACTCACAAACTGACCAAATTCATGATACTTACCTATCACTTCTAGCTTAATCGGCAATTCGGTATAAAACTCTTTACGTACCTCTGGCATCCAGCCAATTTTTAGGAAGGTTAATCCGCTTGAGGTACCAACGTAAGTCAGATCATCAAGTAGTCCAGGCGTTTCGTTGGAGCTTGGCAGTCGTCTCAACAGCTCAGTGAATTGCGCTTCCATATCAATCATTTGCTGTTTATATAGCTCTAGATTGTTTGCTCTTGCGTATTTAATCCGGTAGCTCGTTCTCAGCTCTTGCTCTTTTTTAACCGCTTGGTCGTAGCGGTCAATGGAACTTGAGACCATCAGGTTATAACCCAATACCATCATTAGTAAAACCACCAGAACGGAGCATAAAACTTTTACAGGAAATGGCCAATGACCAATATTATCGAGCTCCAGCTCATTCCAATCTATTTCTTTTAAACTGTTTAAGTCAAAATTCATGCACTGTGCCTCCGCCCTATTTCGCTTTATCGGCTAAGTGGATGTCGTCATGAGACTTAATATAAAAATGCATCGTAAAATCACTCAGTAATTTTGAACTTTGCTCACCGGCTACTATGCCTTGGATCACCGGCCGCTCTATTAAATATGATGATTCAACTTGTCGTAGCATTTGCGATAAGCGGTTGTTTGATTCACTCCGACCAATGACTTTGATCATATTGTCTTGTCGCTCAAGACTGGTGAGATAAACCCCAGCCGGAACCACTCGCGCTATTTCATCGATAATTTGCGTGCCGAGACTGCGGTTGAGTTGCAACTCCTCAATAAGCCGAATACGGCGCTGTAAATTTTCTTTTTGCTTATTCAGGTCGTTAATCGCAACTATCCGTGAATCTAGTTGAGTGATCTCGCTTTCGAGATAGCGGTTTTTAATTTCTTGCCCGGTTTTTAAGCCGTCATAGAAGCTGCCAAGCATGTACATTAACAACAGACAAGCCGCGATGATCACCGCAATGATAGTCAGAAAGATTTGTTGCGACGCTTGCCTTTGCTGCTCGCGCCAAGGAAGCAAATTTATATGTGGCATGATGAGAAGCTCCTTAATGCCAAGCCTGTCGCTAAGGCGAATTGCGCTTTATGCTTTTGCAGCACATGCCTATCTACTTTTGGTGCAATCTCCATATCAGTAAACGGGTCTGCCACTATTGTGTGGATCCCAAGCTCATCAATGAGCAGTTTATCTAAGCCATCCACTAAAGCCGTTCCACCCGTCAACACGATGTAATCGATATGATCTTTACCACTGGTCGTCATAAACATTTGCACTGCTCGACGAATTTGCTGCAGCATAGAAGTTTGGAAAGGAGCCAAGACTTCAAAGGTATAGTTTGGAGGTAAATCCCCCGTCGTTTTCGCCAGTTCTGCTTCATCGTAGGTTTTGTTGTAATAAGCAACAATGCTGTTGGTATATTGCTCACCACCAAACACTTGGTCACGAGTGTAAATCGTTTTCCCAGATTGAATAACGCTAATCAGCGTAAGCACTGCGCCAATATCTATCATTGCTACGATTTTATCAAAGGCATCATTTGGCAGTTCAGGGTAAATGACATCCATGGCTCTACTTAGTGCGTAGTTTTCTACATCAACAACTTTCGCTTTGAAACCCGCTTCTTCCAATGCGCCAACCCGTGCTTGCACGCTTTCGGTACGAGCCGCAGAGAGCAGCACATTCATTTTTGACGGATCGGCTTCGTTTACTCCAATTTTTTCAAAATCTAGACTAACTTCATCTAACGGGTAAGGGATCAGGCTATCTGCTTCTATTGCTATCTGAGACTCGAGTTCAGCATCAGTTAATGACACATCCATAAAGATCACTTTTGTAATCACGGTCTGACCGGATACGGCAACTGCTGCATATTGCGTGAGCTTTGGAATGCGCCGCTTCATTTTAGTTATCGCGTTGCCGATCGCTTCAATGTCTTGAATGGCCCTTTCATTTACTGCTCCTTTCGGAATAGGTTCAATCGCAACGGCTTCTACTCGGTAGCTGGAACTTGTCTTCGACAGCAACACCGCTTTGACACAATGGGAGCCAATATCGATCCCTATCATCAGAGGTGCTTGTTTTTTTAGTAGTTGGCTCAGCATGTGAAGCGCCCGTTTCCTTTTAAGACTGTGTACCATAAAAATTTAGCACACAAAAATATTAATCGTTTTTTAATCAAGATATACTAGCAGTGTCTACCTGTAATTGGGAGTCTAACTAGGGATAATTCCGTGAAATTATTGAAAAGATTTTTACAATTCGTTTTTGTTTGTACCCTTTTAGGCGTGTTGACACTTATCAGTCTTTATTATTATGTCAAATCTGACATACCAAGTGTAGAGGTTTTGAAAGATGTTCAACTACAAACACCCATGCAAGTCTTTACACGAGACGGAAAACTCATCAATCAATTTGGTGAAAAGCGCAGGATCCCTGTACGTTTGCAGGATGTTCCACTCCCCATGCGCAAGGCATTCTTAGCGACAGAAGATAACCGTTTTTACGATCATTTCGGTATTGATCCGATAGGTATCGTCCGCTCCGCTTTAGTGCTTATCACCACAGGGCAAAAAAAGCAGGGAGCCAGTACGCTCACCATGCAACTTGCCAGAAACTTCTTCTTAACAAGAGAGAAAGCCTATATTCGTAAAGTGAAAGAAATCTTTATTGCGTTGCACATTGAGCAACTATTAACGAAAGATGAAATTTTTGAGCTTTACTTAAACAAAATTGAACTGGGCAATCGCGCCTTTGGTATCGGTGCTGCAGCGCAAGTCTACTACGGTCGCTCACTATCAGAATTAACTTTAGCAGAAATGGCAATGATTGCAGGCCTGCCAAAAGCGCCTTCTGCGTTAAATCCAATCCGTAACCCAGAGCGCGCGCAATTGCGCCGGAATGTTGTGCTCGGACGAATGCTTGCTGAAAAGTATATTACCCGCGCAGAATATAGTGAGGCGACACAAGCTCCTATCACGGCTAAATTCCATGGCGCCGAAATCGAGCTGTATGCACCTTATATTTCTGAAATGGTTCGCGCCTATATGGTCGAACGCTACGGTACTGATAAAGCTTATAACTCAGGCATGAAAGTTTACACCAGTGTGGAATCAGACATGCAACAGGCTGCTCAGCATGCATTAGTTGATAATTTACATGCCTACGATATGCGTCACGGCTTTAGAGGCGCAGAAGAAACCTATTGGCATGCTGAAACGGAATCGCCGCTAAGCCATGAAAGCATTATTACTCGCCTTAAAAAGGTCAATGAAATTGGGCCGTTAAAAGCAGCTGTGGTGCTAAGCATTGCAGAGAAAACGGCCGACCTGCTCTTAAAAACCGGTGAGCAAATTACATTGGAATGGTCAGGCTTAAGTTGGGCCAGACAATACATCAGTGAAACGCGTCAAAGCTTACCACCAAAAACAACCGCAGATATCCTCGCGCCAGGCATGCAAGTGTTTGTCCGTAAACAAGACGACGGTTGGATGTTAAGTCAGTTGCCGCAGGCATCCAGTGCCCTCGTCTCACTTGACCCGCAGGATGGGCGTGTAAAGGCGATTGTGGGCGGCTACAGCTTTGAGCTTAGCCAATACAATCGTGCTACCCAAGCTAAGCGCCAGGTGGGTTCAAACATCAAACCCTTTATTTATTCGTCCGCATTAGAAAATGGCTATACCCTAGCCACCATTCTTAATGATGCCCCGATTAATCATTGGGACAGAAGCGTTGGCGTGGCTTGGCGTCCGAAGAATAGCCCTGAAGTGTATAACGGCCCAATCCGTATTCGCCGAGCGCTTGCACAATCGAAAAACGTGGTATCTGTTCGTTTGATCAAAGGCGTTGGCATAAATAAGGCTGCTGATCATTTGCTTAAATTTGGTTTCCAAGACGCAGATATTAATCGCAGCGAGTCGTTGGCACTTGGTAGTGCAGCACTGACTCCTATTGAAATGGCGCGCGGCATGGCCACTTTTGCCAACGGCGGTCACCTCATTGAGCCGTATTTTATCGATAAAATTACCGACTCATTCGGCACTGAGCTGGGTTCTGCAGAGCCGTTATTGGTCTGCGACGAGCAGCAGCTGGAAGAACAACCTGAGCGCTGTGCACCGCAAGTAATTTCGGAGCAAAACGCATTTCTGATTGCTGATGCGCTTCACAGTGCAATCTGGGGTGGCGGTAGCTGGAAACACGACACGGGTTGGAGCGGCACAGGCTGGCGTGGTCAGTGGTTAAAACGTCGTGACCTTGCTGGAAAAACGGGTACCACCAATGACTCAGTAGATACTTGGTTTACGGGCTTTAACCGCAATGTCCTCACCACAGTTTGGGTTGGCTTTGATGATGCGAGTAAATCCTTGGGTCGTGCGGCCTACAACGCTAACCTTGGTAATAATCAACTTGTTGGTGCAGAAGCCGGAGCGATTTCAGCACAACCTGCTTGGATAGACTTTATGCGTGAGGCACTTAAAGATGAGCCTTTGGCTCCGATAGAGCCGCCACCAGGGCTTATTTCAACTCGGATTGACTTAAAGACAGGGCTTTTGTCTCGCAAGAACGATTACACATCTCGGTTTGAATATTTCGAGCAAGGTACGGCCCCAACCAAGTACGTATTGGATACGGATAGCAGCACACCGTTTGACGATACCGCGCCGCTACCGACTCACGAAGAGTTATTCTAAAATAGAAATGCCGATACAGATGTATCGGCATTTTTGTCTTATACCAGTTGTATTATATCTATTTTCTTAAAAGAGTTATTTTAGATTTTGCGTCAGCCAGAATAAATCGGAATGTATTCCCGCTGCTGTCACTTCTTTACCTGCCCCCGGGCCTTGGATCACCAGCGGGTTTTGTTCATACCATTTAGTGTGGATCACAAAAATATTATCACCCGGCGTTAAATTCGCGATTGCCGAGCCATTTGGTACCTGTGCAATGCCTACTTTTGCAGACACTTTGCCATTGCTTGCAATTTCAAGCGCACCAGTATAACGAAGCGCAGCGTCATTCGCTGTGGCCTTTGCATAGTGTGTCGCATAAAAGTCATCGAGTTGCTGGCGATTTTCTAAAAACGTTTGCCATGAACCCACACTCAATGACTCAGGCATTAACGCCTCTAATTCAATATCATCAAGCTCAAGTTCAATGTCTAACTCTCGTGCTAAGATCAAAAGCTTACGCTGCATATCACGGCCAGATAGATCTTCGCGCGGATCGGGCTCAGTAAAACCAAGTTCTTGCGCCCCGAGCACTAGCTCAGAAAATGCTTCAGAACCATCATAGCGACTACACAGCCAAGATAAAGTGCCGGAAAAGACGCCTTCAATTCTCACCACTTCATCGCCACTATTTTGCAGATCAGCCAACGCAAAGTTAATGGGTAGACCTGCGCCAACACTGGTGTTGTAACGCCATAACAGGTTACGCTCTTGTAACTGCTGACGCAGCTTGGAGTACCAACCTTGTTGTGCCGTGCCGGCATATTTATTAGCGCTGATCAAATGGCAGTCATGTTCAACAAACTGTGGATACAACTCGCTGAAACGCTCGCTCGCAGTAATATCGACCACCACTTTATGCTCGTAATCTAGCTCTTTAATACGAGTGAATAGCTCTGCTTCATTATATTCGATGGCCTCATTTTGCCATTGCTGTTGCCACGATGCTAAATTCAACCCGCTTGGACAGAACAACATTTGCTTAGAACGCAGTAAGCCAACCAACTTAAGATCAAAGTGCTCACTCAGCTTAGCGACTTGGTTTTTGCATTGTTCGATAAACACTTCACCCACATTGCCAACACCAGCTACAATCACAGCAAGCTCTCTGCCTTTATTGACCAAACGTTCGTGCAATATAGCAAGTAGATCGCTATCAATTGCTTGATCGGTTAACACTAAGCTGTAATGGCGCTCTTGCAGCACAAAACGGGTGACAATCGCATGTTCATCCAATAATTCCAGAGCTTGCTGATGTAAGCCAGCAACATCCTGACTTGGGGCAACAATAGCAAAGCCTTGTACTTGCGACTCAATAATATTGGCTCGCGAATCCAGCGCTTTAATCACAACATGGCTAAACTCAGATGGCACCAGTAAGTGTGCCTCTCCACCTTTAACAAAATGATGAATGCTATGTTGAATAAGCTGGCTTAGCTGTTTCACTTCACCACTTTTTAGCTGCTCAACGCGTAACAGGTCAAGTTGTCCAAAAGTGGTAATAAAGCGCTTCTCTTTGCTATAGCCTGCCTTTACTATCTCAGTGCCAAGTGCATCGGCGTCAAAGCTGCTGCGAACTTGCAGTTTTATATCAGTATCTTTAAGTGGAGACAGCGTTTTTGCATGTAGTACTGGATTACCTAATCGTGCGAGTAATTCAGCTTGGCCACGACATACCTTTGTGTATTTTATGGCATTGGCGACTTTACGTGGATCAGTGCTGAATACACCCGTTGTATCCGTCCAAATTGATACTTGAGCCGCATCAAGATAACTTGCCAACAAAGTCGCGCTATAGTCACTGCCATTTCGGCCTAAAGTCACCGTTTCACCTTGTGCATTTGCGGCAATAAAACCGGTAACGATATAGATAGCGTGATCATCAATTGCGCGATAGCACGCTTCTTTGTTATGGGCGTGTAGTAACACCCCCTCTTGTTGTACAAATAACGTACGAGCGTCGATAGCTTTGGCTTCGATACCTTGAGAACTTAGGTAGTTTGCTAATATACGAGCCGACCATAGCTCTCCATGTGCAAGTAAACTCGCGTAGTGAAGATGCTGTTCTTCTCGTCCTGAAGCGATTGCTTGCAGCTCATTGACAAGCTGTTTGAGTAACACACTGTGTTGTTCACCTACAAACAGGGCATCAATTAATTCACGTTGATGATTTTCAACTTGTAATAAAACATCGTTGAATGCGCGAACATCTTGCTGCTCAAAGCTTTGCCATAACTTCACTAGGGTATTCGTTGTTTTTCCTGCAGCAGAAACCACAACACTGTCACCTAGTTGACATTGCTCTAACACTATCTTGGCAACCGCCTGATAACGCTCTGGCGAGCTTAAACTCGAACCACCAAACTTATGTACTACTTTTGCCATTTACTCACCATAACGCTACTGTATGTGCCGGCGTTAATTTGAATGACTTAGCATCATCACTCGCCTGACTTTCATCAATACATGCAAATCCCGATTCCAGATCTGCAATGAGATCCTGTGCATCTTCAATGCCTACAGAAATACGAATCAACGTGTCGCCCACTCCCGCTTCTAAACGTGCTTGCGGATCCATACCCGCGTGTGTCATCGTCGCTGGATGACAAATAAGACTCTCAACCCCACCTAAAGATTCTGCCAATGAAAAGTGCGTTAGAGACGTTAAAAACTTCGCAGATGTTTGCAGATCGCCTTTGATATCAAAGCTCACCATGCCACCAAAGCCGAGCTGTTGTTTTTTCGCAAGTTCGTGTTGAGGATGCGACTCAAGGCCAGGGTAATAAACTTGGCTAACATACGGCGACTTTTCTAAATATTCCGCAATAAGCTGAGCATTTTCTTGATGTTGGCGTAAACGCACATTTAAGGTGCGCAGTCCACGTAGGGTAAGGTAACTATCAAAAGGTGCACCGGTAATACCGATATTATTCGCCCACCAAGCTAACTCATCACCCAATTCCTGTGTACGCGCGATCACCGCGCCCCCCACTACATCAGAATGACCATTGATATATTTAGTGGTTGAATGCACGACGACATCCACGCCAAAGGCAATGGGGTTTTGTAATGCAGGAGACAAGAAGGTGTTGTCAGCGGCGACCAAAGCCCCCACAGCGTGTGCTGCATTTACGACAGCTTCTATATCCGTTAACCGCAAAATTGGGTTACTTGGTGTTTCAATCCAAACTAATTTAGGTTTGATCTGCTGCAGCTGTGCAAGACTTTCTGATTGTGTGAGATCCAAGACGGCTAATTTGAGCAATCCACGCTTTGCAAGCGATGTAAACAAGCGATAGCTACCACCATAGCAGTCATGTGGAATAACCAGCGTATCGTCATGGTTAAGCAGTTGAGTTACTAGGTGAACGGCAGCCATGCCAGTGGCGGTAATAATACCACGAGCACCACCTTCAAGTTCGGTAAGTGCCTGTGCAAGCACATCACGATTAAAGTTACCGCTGCGGCCATAATCGTAGTCGCGTTTGGTATCAAAATCGGCAAAAGAATAGGTGGTAGAAAGGTAAAGCGGTGGCACTACTGCCCCATGTGCTTTATCAGCTTCTATACCGTGACGCACTGCTACCGTCGATTTATTAACTTGACTCATAAGGTCACCTAGATAGTTGGATGTTTAGACGTCTAAAAGGTTAGAGCAACAGAAACCAGAAGTCAAAACATTTATACTGCTAAATGGCTAAATAACTAGTATTTGACTATCTTTTTTAAACCGATAAAATTTCGCCACTCTAGGCGTTGCTAATACGACTGAGTTATTGAAAACTATGGCAGAGATTCTTCTATCTCGCTATGGCGGATTAGTTTATTCATCTATTTGAGTTTGGGATTTATCTTTAATTCGTAAGGTTATCCCTATATTCATGCGGTTGGTGAATAATGTAGACCAGAACCCAGTCATATTGGCATTGATGTAACTGAGGCAAGTACACAATTATGGCAAAATGGAACGGTGAGTATATTCACCCATATGCAGAACACGGTAAGAAAGCAGAGCAAGTAAAAAAGATCACGGTGAGCATACCTCTGAATGTACTCAAAGTGCTAACTGATGAGCGTACACGTCGCCAAGTGAATAACTTACGTCATGCCACGAACAGTGAGCTTTTATGTGAGGCGTTTCTACATGCCTTCACAGGCCAGCCACTGCCGAGCGATGAAGACTTGAGAAAAGATAATCCAGAGCGTATTCCTTTAGAGGTAAGACAAATAATGGAAGAGCGCGGTTTGGAGATCCCAGAAATAAACGAAGAGTGATAACTACTCTTTCGCTCTGGAAATACAGACACAAAAAAAGCCTCAATCGAGGCTTTTTCATTGGAATAATACCAATGGTATTATTCCATATATCCAGCTGGCATATCGATTTGTGCCACGCCTGATTCAATTGCAGCTATCGCTACCGCTTTTGCGATACGAGGTAACAAACGTGGATCCATTGGTTTTGGAATAATATACTCAGGACCAAACTCTAGACTATCTACGTCAGCCGCTTTTAACACTTCAGCAGGTACAGGCTCTTTCGCAATCGTTCTAATTGCTTCAACCGCTGCAATCTTCATCTCGTCATTGATAGCGGTTGCGCGTACATCAAGCGCACCACGGAAGATAAACGGGAAACACAGTACGTTATTTACTTGGTTTGGATAATCCGAGCGGCCTGTCGCCATGATCAAATCATTACGTGCACCGTGTGCAACTTCAGGGCTGATCTCAGGGTCTGGGTTAGAACAAGCGAATACCACTGGCTTGTCAGCCATTAGCTTTAGATCCTCAGCAGAAAGTAAGTCTGGGCCAGAAACACCAACAAATACGTCCGCATCTGCAATCACGTCTTGTAACGTACGCTTATCCGTGTTGTTTGCAAACAGCTCTTTGTATTCATTTAGGTCATCACGACGAGTATGGATCACGCCTTTTCTGTCCAGCATATAGATGTGCTCACGTTGGGCACCGCATTTGATCAGTAATTCCATACAAGCAATAGCGGCTGCACCCGCGCCAAGACACACAATAATCGCATCATGAATATCTTTACCTTGGATTTCCAACGCATTCAGCATACCCGCAGCGGTTACAATTGCAGTGCCGTGCTGATCATCATGGAATACAGGAACGTCACAACGTTCAATTAGCGCGCGCTCAATTTCAAAACACTCTGGCGCTTTAATATCTTCAAGGTTAATACCACCAAATGTGTCTGCGATATTTGCCACAGTATTGATGAAGTCTTCAGTGGTGTTGTGCTTAACTTCGATATCGATTGAATCAAGGCCCGCAAAACGCTTAAATAATAGTGCCTTACCTTCCATAACAGGCTTTGACGCCAAAGGACCTAAGTTACCCAAGCCAAGAATTGCCGTACCATTACTGATCACCGCAACCATATTTCCTTTACCCGTGTAACGGTATGCATTCGCCGGATCAGCCGCGATTTCACGTACTGGCTCTGCAACACCTGGGCTGTATGCAAGTGCTAAGTCTTTTACGGTCTCGGCAGGTTTAGTGAGTTCAACACTGATTTTACCTGGAACGGGCTTCTCGTGATAATCTAGAGCTTGTTGACGAAAGTCTGTCATGGCGCGATATTTTCCTACGAAGTTAATGTGAGAGTGTGGTAAACGTTCGCATTCTGAATGTTGGCAACCTAGCTAGCTGGTTACAGCAACACACAGTGCGATTAACTATATGAGCGACGACATTCAACCACTCAACAAGCGTATGTGCTTTGCTGTCGCGGTATGTCAATAGGACATATAGTTAATCGACCGTATTCACACAATACCGAGTTTTGCTCATTATTCAAGTAAAATCAGGTCTATCCACTAGCATGGTATTTTCTATACTTTTCCGAGAAGATAAGCTCAATTTTAAGAAATATTTCACAAATAAAATGACTAAAACTTAAAAAACAAGACGCTAAAACCAGCACAGAATGTATAAAACTAGCACAAATGTACACCAACTATAAAAACAATAAGAAAATTGCAACTTAACTAACTTTAACGTCAAGATACCGACATTTAATCGCAATATACTGACTTTAGTTTATATTACGTGCTCATACCTGATAGTATTTACTATATGAGCTTTGATTATTTTCACAACTTAAGCTCGTAAATGTTCAATATTTATCTGCTAAATAGAGTTTTTACTCTACCCAAGAGATCAGTAAAGTTTTGCTGCCAAACTGGCAAGTTTTTTATTTTAGAAGAATAAAAGAGACAATAAGACGGGATGACTGACGGTCTATCTGCTGATGCAGAATAGGATGTATAAATCGAGAAGGTATTTTCAAACAGGCACAAAAAAAGCACCCTAAAGGTGCTTTTTTCGACTAGACCAACAAGATTACTTCTTGCTGCTAAGTGCACCGAAACGCTTGTTAAAGCGATCTACACGGCCACCTGTGTCAAGGATCTTCTGCTTACCAGTGTAGAACGGGTGACATGCAGAACATACGTCTAGGTGAATATCTTTACATAGCGTTGAACGAGTTTCGAACTTGTTACCGCAAGAGCACGATGCAGTGATCGTCTCGTAATTAGGGTGAATACCTTCTTTCATAGCAACCTCTAGTTAAGGCCGTATCGCTCTCCAAACCCGAAGTCTGGCACCATACGTAGTTATACAAAAATGTGGACGCGTATTTTAGTGCTTAACTGAACAATCTACAAGCAATATTTCAGAGTTTTTTTATCACCTTCGCAGAGTACGTTTTCAATTCGTACCACCTTAGGTATATACTTCGTCACTGCGCTCACTTTATGGAATTGTAATACATGCTCATTCTTGAAGTAGCTTTAAAGCTGCCACTGCACCGAACATTCGACTATTTGCTAGCACCAACCATGCAAGTTGAAGCAGGAATGAGAGTCACCGTCAATTTCGCCAACCGTCGCTGCACAGCGATTGCGCTTGCTAAAAAAGACGACACCGATGTACCAAAAGAAAAACTCAAGCAAATTATTGAGGTGTTGGACGAGCATCCTGTCTTTAATCAAGCACAACTTAGCTTTTTACACTTTGTCTCTCAGTATTACTGTCATCCAATTGGCGATACCTTATTCACAGCACTACCGGCGGTACTCAGAGATGGAGGAAGCCCAGACAAAACTCAGATCCCTATCGTCAGATTAACGGAAAAAGGGCAGAAACTACCAACACTGCGAGCCAAAAAGCAACAAGCGCTGCTTTCTCAATTACATGAAGGTGGTGCAATAAAATTAAGTGAACTCAAAGCGCTCGGATTTGCTAGCCAAACAATTAAAGCATTGGAAGAAAAAGCGCTTATCTCACAATCTATTGAGCATGATAGTGATTGGTCGCAAAACGAATTACAGCTAGGCGAAAAGCCACGCCTAAACGACCAGCAAGCGACTATTTGCAGCGCCGTTAATGCACAAGTCGGTTACCGTACCTTTTTAATCGAAGGTGTAACGGGAAGTGGTAAAACCGAAGTCTACTTACAGAGCCTTGAAAACATAATAAAAGCGGGTAAACAAGCACTGATCTTGGTGCCTGAAATTGGACTCACACCGCAAACAGTCAACCGCTTCAAAAAGCGCTTTAATAACCTGCCCATTGATTTATGGCACTCAAATCTAACCGATAATGAGCGCCTACATACTTGGCGTCGCGCCGAAAAGGGTCTGAGCGCTTTGGTTATCGGTACTCGCTCGGCCATTTTTTTGCCATTTCAAAATCTCGGCATGATCATCGTTGACGAAGAGCACGACAACTCGTTTAAACAGCAAGAAGGCCTGCGCTATCACGCCAGAGATCTCGCTGCATTTCGAGCGCATCAGGCACACTGCCCTTTGCTTTTGGGAACCGCAACACCGGCATTAGAAACATTACACAAAGCCATTACCAACAAATATCAACTCGTCACACTGAGTAAACGAGCGCAGACCCAGCACGACAACCAATTTCACCTTGTCGACATGAAAGGTCAGCCAGAACAAGGCGGGTTTTCACCAATGAGTTTACATTGGATGGAAAAAACACTCGCTCGCGGTAAGCAAGTTATGGTGTTTCTAAATCGTCGGGGCTTTGCACCAACATTGATGTGTCACGAATGCGGATGGCTTAATACCTGTAAACATTGCTCTACTAGCGCCACGTACCATAAAAACATGAACCGCTTGGTATGCCATCATTGTGGTGAACAGGACTTTGTACCGAGACAGTGTCCAGATTGCGGCAGCACCCAAATCATGCCCACAGGGCTTGGTACAGAACAACTCGAAGGCTTCTTAAGCGAACGCTTCACTGATATTCCCGTCACTCGCATTGACCGAGATTCTACGCGCCGTAAGGGCAGCCTTGAAAGCGCCCTTGAAGAAATTAATCAAGGTGGCGCGCGAATTCTGGTCGGCACTCAAATGCTTGCCAAGGGCCACCACTTTGCCGATGTCAGCCTTGTGATTATCTTGGATGTGGACTCAGGACTTTACTCTTGTGACTTTAGAGCAACCGAGCAAATGGCACAGCTCATTACGCAAGTTGCTGGACGAGCCGGACGTGCCGGTGAAGCGGGAACCGTGTTATTGCAAACGCATTTTCCAGAACATCCATTATTGCAAGATTTAATTAATAATGGTTATGGCGACTTCGCGCGATATGCCTTACAAGAGCGTGAAGAAGCTATGCTTCCCCCCTTCGCACACTTAGCTATCATCCGCGCCGAGGCAACAAATATAAATACAGTATTGCGCTTTTTGTCGGATTTGGTTCCAGCTACCCCCTATCCTGGTATACAATTGCTGGGTCCAATTCCAGCACCACTTGAACGAATAGCTGGAAAGTTCAGATATCAATTACACATACACGCACAACAACGCACTGTGCTGCGGGACTACCTTTCGCAACTTGCGCGCTATATCGCTACGCATGAGTCTGCCAATCGAGTACGCTGGAGCATAGATGTTGATCCAATGGATAGCTATTAAAATCAAATAACCTATGGCACAGCACGATTACATCAATAAGAAACCTAAAGGCAAGGGGAAAGACAAGCCAGAAAAATCGGCGAAATTTCCTGTTATTGCTGCTATTTTTGCATTTCTACTAATCGGAGGGTTTGCCTACGGTCTTTGGTTTATAAAAACCAATGCCGATCCTAAAGAAGTAGAGCAAGCCAAAAACCCACACCCAGTTGCAGAGCAAAAGGTTATTAAACCAAAACCTCGCCCACCTGAGTTCATTGAAGAAATTAAAAATCATGAAATCAAGGTCGAAGTTAAAGAGATCGAGAGCAAAGGTCCCTATCAAATGCAGTGTGGTTCATTTAGAACCCATAGCCAAGCCGAAGCCATGAAAGCCAAAGTTGCGTTTGCTGGATTAATCGCGGAGATCCGTCGTACCGAAGGGAGTAACGGTGTCTGGTATCGTGTCCGTCTTGGCCCCTACGATACCAAGCGTTTAGCAGAAAGCGATAAAAACAAATTACAACGCGTTGGGATATTTGGCTGCGGGATTTGGGGCTGGACTTGATTTTTATAAGTCCACCCATATTTCCTACTAATCTAGAGTTACACGGGCACAGGCCCAGATAAGGATTACTATGACTACCATCGTTAGTGTTCGTCGCGATGACAAAGTGGTTATCGGCGGTGATGGCCAAGTTTCGCTTGGTAACACAGTTATGAAAGGCAACGCACGTAAAGTACGTCGTCTATACAATGGTAAAGTACTGGCAGGTTTCGCTGGCGGTACAGCTGATGCATTTACATTATTTGAACGCTTTGAAGCAAAGCTAGAGATGCACCAAGGCCATCTCACTAAAGCAGCCGTAGAAATGGCAAAAGACTGGCGTACCGACAGAGCATTAAGAAGGCTTGAAGCCCTACTTGCGGTAGCCGATGAAACCGCCTCGCTTATCATCACAGGTAACGGCGACGTGGTGCAGCCAGAGCATGATCTTATTGCTATCGGCAGTGGTGGTAACTTCGCACAGGCGGCTGCAACCGCACTACTTGAAAATACCGACTTAAGTGCGAAAGAAATCGTGGAAAAGAGCCTGAAGATCGCCGGCGATATCTGCGTATTTACCAATAATTTCCAAACTATCGAAGAATTGTAATAGGACTCGTCATGACAGCTATGACTCCAAGAGAGATTGTGCACGAGCTTGATCAACACATTATCGGTCAGGACAAAGCCAAAAAAGCCGTCGCGATTGCACTGCGCAACCGTTGGCGTCGTATGCAGCTTGATGAAGAGCTGCGTGCAGAAGTTACACCAAAGAATATTTTGATGATCGGCCCAACGGGTGTGGGTAAAACTGAGATTGCCCGCCGTCTAGCAAAGCTTGCTAACGCACCATTTATCAAAGTAGAAGCGACTAAGTTCACCGAAGTGGGTTATGTTGGTAAAGAAGTTGAGACCATCATCCGCGATCTAGTCGAAGTTTCTATTAAGCTAACACGTGAACAACAAACCAAGAAATTCAAATTCCGCGCTGAAGAAGCTGCCGAAGAGCGTATTTTAGATGCACTTTTGCCACCAGCAAAAGACGCTTATGGTGAGTCTCAGCCAAATGAAAATTCGTCAACACGCCAAGTATTTCGTAAGAAACTACGTGAAGGTCAGTTAGACGACAAAGAAATTGAGATCGACATCGCAGAAACGGCGCCTCATGTTGAGATCATGTCACCTCCTGGTATGGAAGAAATGACCAGCCAGCTACAGAGCATGTTCCAAAACATGTCGGGTGACAAGAAAAAGAACCGTAAGCTGAAAATTAAAGAAGCACTTAAGCTATTGATTGAAGAAGAAGCTGCAAAGCTTGTTAATCCAGAAGAGCTTAAAGAGCAAGCTATTGAGTCAGTTGAACAAAACGGTATCGTGTTCATTGATGAAATCGATAAAATTTGTAAGCGCGGAGAATCTTCTGGCCCAGATGTTAGCCGTGAAGGTGTACAACGCGACTTACTACCACTTATCGAAGGTTCAACCGTTAATACTAAACACGGCATGGTAAAAACCGACCACATTTTATTTATCGCGTCAGGTGCGTTCCAAATGGCCAAGCCGTCGGATTTAATCCCTGAACTACAAGGTCGTTTACCTATTCGCGTTGAACTAGAAGCACTAACTGCGGGTGATTTCAAACGTATTCTAACTGAGCCAAATGCATCTCTTACAGAGCAGCAACAAGCGCTACTGAAAACAGAAGACGTCACTATCGACTTTACCGATGACGCTATCACTAAACTGGCTGAAGCTGCATATCAGGTCAACGAGAAAACTGAAAACATCGGTGCGCGCCGCCTTCACACTGTGATGGAAAAGCTGATGGAAGAGATTTCATTCGATGCCAGTGAAAAGGCCGGTGATACCTTGACGATTGATGCCGCCTACGTTGAACAGCATTTAGACATGCTTGTTCAGGATGAAGATTTAAGCCGCTTCATTCTGTAAATTAAAATCAAAAGCGGAGCCTTGCTCCGCTTTTTGAGTTATACCAATTATGTATCAAGTCACCAAACTTCATTATCATACGCTCAGTAAAGTACTCGATGTTTATTTTGAGGACGGCCGCTGTTTTACGCTAAGTGCCGAATTCTTACGAACACATTCACCATCCGCCGAAGTGCAAGGGCATAGTCCGGCGCAAAAGCAACTCGTGCTAAACAAACAGAATGTCGCCATAAAGAAAATTGAACCCGTTGGTCACTATGCTGCACGCTTTGTTTTTGATGATGGCCACGACTCAGGGCTCTACAGCTGGCAATACTTATACACTATAGCTACACAACACGATGTGCTATGGCAGGAATATGTAAACGCTGTAGAAGAGTATAAAACCCAAAAGGACAGCGTACCTATCAAGTTTGTGCCTTAAATTTACTGTTGATAAGCAGCCTGATACGAAGATTTGACATTATCGACCAAGCTATCTAAAACCTTTAAATTCATCTTATTGGGGAAGAAATCAGCTTGTGCCGCTAGCTTGTTACGCATCTTCATTAGTGTCACTCGATCTTCTTTTAAAAACGCAACACTCGCGGCTATATACTCTACCCAAAGGAACTCGGCAGGATTATTCTTCGCAGAGAGCAGAAGTGCCTCTCCAACCTCTATCGCCTGTTCTCGCTTTCCCGCCATAGCGTAATTCTGAAATAAATGCCATTGCAAACTTGCTTGCTGCTCTCCAGTCATGGTTTTATATTGCTCAATGAGCATTGCAGCTTCTAAATAACAACCCTGATTATACAGTACTCGCCACCCAGAGTTAGGTGTTTGATCAAAGCTTTTATAATTCATATTAGTCATGTTATTGCGTACAGTATCGAAGCTATCTCGACATAACATCGAAGCTTGAACAGAAAAGTTTCCCATAACCAAAAGTAAAAATAGCCCCCGGATACAAGAATGACGTGTGGAGAGTTTCATTTAAATATTCCTTTTCAACATGTGATTTTCTCTTTATAAAACATACCTTTTAAAGATGCAAACCCCTACCTAAGACGATCCGGAAAATTTCTACAACAGTACATATTACTCACGATGTTGAATAGAGTCACCTTAAATGCAATACGCTTCTCAATATTCAAAATGACAATCAACCTGAACCTTAAAAATAATAAGCAAGCTCATTTCTTATCCGAGCCTCAGGTTTAATAAAAAACCCCACTATAAATTAAGTGGGGCTTTGACATTAAGAACCTCAGGTTGAATTGGTGTTTATACCTGATACTTAGCCACGGCTTCGTGTAATACGCGCGCTTGCTCTGCGACTTCTTCACTACTTTGCGCATTAGAGCGAGCATGCTCTGAGGCACCTTGCGCAATGTCTCTGATCTTAACCACGTTTTTATTCACTTCTGAAGCAACTTGGTTTTGTTCATCAATTGCCGTCGCGATATGTGTGCTCATTTCCATAATCGTTTGCACATCTTGGGTGATCATGCTGAGCAACTCCCCAGCCTTTTCGGCTTGCGACACACTTTCATTGCCTTGTTCACGACATTGTTCCATGATGTTCACCACTTCTCGTGTACGCTGTTGCAGTGTAGAAATGATACTTTCAATTTCTTGCGTGGAGTCTTGAGTACGCTGCGCAAGTGACCTAACTTCATCCGCTACAACAGCAAAACCTCGACCTTGCTCTCCCGCACGTGCAGCTTCAATAGCAGCGTTTAGCGCAAGTAAGTTTGTTTGCTCTGCAATACCACGGATCACATCCAATACCGAGCCAATAGTTTCACCGTCACGCTCTAACTGAGCAACAACACTTGAAGCACCACCTAACGATTCCGATAACTGCATGATGTGCTCAATTGTTGCTGTGACCTCACGGCGACCTTGTTGCGCATTTTCATTCGTTGTCTCGGCTTTATGCGCCGCTTCACCCGTATTATGAGAAATGTCTTGGATCGTCGCTTGCATCTCGGTCGCAGCGGTTGCAACCATATCCGCTTCGTGCAACTGCTCAGCCATACCAGTACTCGTTTGGGCTGTTGTCTCCGTTAAATGATCCGTGGCTTCATTAATAGTTGCCAACGCTCCATTCACATCAGCAATGAGATCTCTGAAGTCAGAAATTAAGCTATTAAAATCACGGGTCATAATCGTGATTTCGTCATTACCGCTTTGTTCAATTTGTAGACTTAAATTATTTTCACGACGAATGCGCTCAATGGTTTGATAAACGCGCTCTACGGGCTGAATAATTGAGCGACTAGTCGATAACACCAAAGTCATCACGATAATACCAGCCACAACAAATACACCGATGGCAAGCATCTGAGTTTTATCAACGTTTTCTTTGATCTCTGCCTTTGCCTGCTCCACGACTTCAGAGACCACCGCATCACTTTTCTCAACACTCACTTTCATCTTGCCAAGCGCACCGCTCGTTAAATCTAAGCCAAGTGCTTCTTGTGCTCGAACTAAACCCGCAAATTTGGATTGATAGGTGCTCAATAAACTAAGTAGCTTAGATTGATATTGAGCGTTAAACCCAGCACTACGAATTTCCTGAGAAAACTGTGCAACTAGCTCGTCAAAACGCTTAAGATATTTGGTATCAAAACGTAACATAAAGTCTTTTTCGGCTCGACGAAGCTGCAGCATGGTTGAAAGGAGTTGATAATTCTGCTGCTCTTTTAGTAGTGTTTCTACCTCGTGTACCGCACCACGAAGCTCACCGTAAAGAGCATCCTTTGGATGCAAACCAATTGTTTTTTGTAATTGCACCACTTTTTGAAAGTCATCGTAATAACTTTTTGCTAAGCGTTCAAATTCGTTGATCCGACCTAAATCGATATCAAAATCAGAAAAAGTACCTTGCAACAAAGCGAGCTTAGTTTGCAGCTCACGATACTCGTTTTCAAACTCATCGAGTGAATCTACCTGCTTGTAAAAAAGGAAATTTTTCTCGTGTTTGCGCATTGCTAATTCATGAATGTCGAGCTCTTCTGCATATTGAATGGTTTCATTCAATTTCAGCATAGTACGAGCTTCGTACATGATCATAATTAACATAACAACCAAGGCAATCCCTACCACTAATGCATTCACTTGCAAACGACGTCTGATAGTCAGATTTTCTAATACCGCCATCGGCTTACCTACAATGTTAATAGACTGGCTAAAGTATAGCTGAAGCCTTTCAGCCTTGCCTCATAATAGGTAATTATTCTGGGTTCATATTACAAATTAATATATTTACGCCGCTTTTACATACAAATTATTAACACCATTCCAGAGTTGATTGTGCAATAAATCAATATTGTGCCATTGACCTCCTATCAACCACTCCACTAGCAAGCTAGGATCGGATGGAAAATAAAACGATGCCTTCGCGTCTGTTCGCAGCCATTCTTCCAGCGCCCCAGCATTGAGATAATTCATCACTTGGGCATGACCGAGTTCGGCTAGCGTCTGTGCATTATTCTGCTGTTCAAATTGACCATCTAATGGTTTAAGTAGCAGTTTTTTACCGAGTTTTAATGCTTCACTAGACAGCTCAAACCCGGCATTTGCAATCACACCACTGGTATTTCTTAAGTCCTGAATAAACCCAGAACGACTCGGTTTTCTCAGGTGAATATGTTGCAAAGAAGCATTGTCGGCATCCGGGTGATAGCAGTAAAACTCCTTATCAGGGAAATCTTTTAACAACTCAATAATGCTATCCAAAGCTTCAAACGGCAGATAAACCAAAACTTTGTTAATTATCGATGCACATTGCTCCTGCTCAGCCTCGTAAGGAATAAAAGGCGGAATAATATGCTTATCAAACGGTTGCCAGTGCACCCCAAGATGAATATCAGCTGGTGCAAAATACCGGATCAGGGCTTTGTGCCAAGGCTGTACGGCAAATTGTGGAACAGCATCATATAAATATGACGCTTGATGACTCATTGCTATCACCGGAACCTTTGCCAGCTTTCCTGCCCACGCACTGACAGGCTCAAAGTCGTTAAAGATCAAGTCATAACCTGATACATCTAATTTTCTAACGTCGCGAATAAACTCACCAAACTTGAGCGACTGAAAAGTTTTTAAACGATTTAACTGGCCACGCTCGGTAACGAATGACAACCCTCGGCAACTGCGATAATCACCAAAATCATGCATATCGAAATAGTTTTCCGAAGGACGTCCAGAAAAAAAGTAGTCAACAGAAATTCCCATGTTGCGAAAGCAATTTGCCATTACCCGAGCTCGAGTCGTATGGCCATTTCCCGTTCCTTGAACACCATATAGTATTTTCATACGCTTCCTAATATCACTATCGCTAAACTTGCACAGGCAACACCCATTGCCGCACCAAGCACCACATCAAGTGGATAATGTACCCCTACAATTACGCGTGACAATGACACTCCTGAAGCCCAAATCATCAACGGAAACGCAGCTAGTGGAATTTGCTCCATCAAGCAAGTCGCATATAGCCAAGCGCCAGCACTATGCCCCGAGGGCAGACTAAACTTATCACTCGGCGTCAACAAGGCTTTCACTGCGTAGCAGTCACATGGTCGTAATCGTGCAAAACGATTTTTTAGATAGAAGTAAAGCGGCCTTTCAATTGCAAAGGCCAAAATCACGGTGAGTGCAAATTGCTGACCTAGCTGCTCCAAAAACAGAGCGCACGCAATTGCGACCAACACATAGAGTCCACCGTTGCCACTTTTGGATAGACCTAATGCTATCAATCTAAACCAGTTTCTTGGTTTAGGGCAAAACACCACAAAGTATAATGCAGCGTCCAGCTCGGCTAGTTTTGCTTTCATCATTCGAGTCACGCCTAATTGCTCACAATATCAGCATAGAAGAGCAAAATAACAAATAGGTGACACTTTTAAGACACAAATATGTAAGTTGAATCAAAGCATTGCTAAGCACAAGTATGAGAGTATACTGGTTATCGACAATCAATATTCGAGGATTCAATATGGAATACAGCACTTCTGATCTTTGCGACCACTTTGCTGATGTGGTTGATGTGCTAGAGCCTATGTTCATCAATTTTGGCGGCCAGACGTCATTTAGTGGTCGTATCACTACCGTCAAATGTTTTGAAAACAATGAGCAGATCCAAGATGTACTACAACAAGACGGTACTGGTCGTGTGCTGCTCGTTGATGGTGGTGGTTCAACTCGTCGTGCACTGGTTGATATTGATTTAGCTGAGCTGGCGGTCGAGAACAACTGGCAAGGCATCATCGTTTACGGCGCGGTGCGCCATGTTGATGAATTAGAAGAAAGCGATATTGGCATTCAAGCAATCGCTTCTATCCCAGTAGCAGCAGATAGCAGTGGCAGCGGCGAAGTCGGCATTCCCGTTAATTTCGCAGGTGTCTCTTTTTACGAAGATGATTTTGTTTACGCCGACTCCACCGGCATTATCATCTCTGCGGAAGAGTTAATTTTAGAAGATGATAACGAAGACAATTAAGCGCTAGAAGTAACAGTCATGAGTACAGCAGTCCGTATATATGATGAAAGTAATATTGCCACTTTTGTCAGTGCAAGAGCCGGTGAAACCAGAATTTGGCAAAGCATAAGCTTTTTACAATGTGATCATGACTACGCGGCTTCGCTCAGAGACGCGGCCCAATTTGGGATCCGTTACGTGTTGTTGGGGATCCCCGAGGATATAGGTCCGCGCGCCAATTGCGGGCAAGGCGGCGCCGAGCTCGGTTGGCAAGCCTTCTTAAAACGCTTTTTGAATCAGCCCGATAACCAGTTTTTGTCAGGCGATAAGGTTTTGTTGCTAGGCGAGGTGGATACCCTCGCTATTCAAACGCGTGCACTATCGCTCGATAACGCTAATAGCGAACAGCTAGCGCAGCTACGCACTCTCTGTGCTGACCTCGACAGCCAAGTTATTGCAACCCTAGCACCTATCTTTGCTGCAGGCTTGGAGCCAATTATCATTGGTGGTGGTCACAATAATGCTTTTGGTATTTTGCAGGCACATTTTGAGGCCAGCAAGCATGCCGCTGGTGCCATCAACTTTGACCCTCATGCTGACTTTCGAGCTTGTGAAGGGCGACATAGCGGTAATGGCTTCAGTTACGCGCATCAAGCTGGTAGTTTGTCGCATTATCATGTCATCGGCTTGCACGAGCACAAAAACAACCAAACAATCCTTACTCAATTGCAAAACGCTGGATTCGGATTTTCAAGTTATCAAGCGATAAAAACCAGGCAAACTCAGAGTTTATCCGCATCACTCGACAAAGCGTTGGCAACGATGCCAAGCGACATTCCATTAGGCGTAGAGTTAGACGTTGATGCCATCGTCGGTATGCCTGCAAGTGCCCTGACCTATCAAGGCTTCACAAGTAGCGATGCCGAATATTTTGTGTACCGTATGGCTCAGGCTCGAAATGCTAAATATTTGCACTTATGTGAAGCAGCCCCGGCTAGACACCCACTTGGTGAGCAGGCGGGTATCGAACATTGTGGCCAAATACTAACGAACCTTGCGAACGCTTATTTAAGTACCCGTCAACAGAGGCGCTAAACACTGTCACAGCCAAACCAATGTAAAGGTAAGGCGCTCCTAGTTATTGAGGTAGCCTTTGTTTCAGCCAACTGATCAAAATATTGCTGTTCTGTGGTCGAGAAAAGTAAAACCCTTGCGCTGCCACCGTGCCAATGCTTTTTACAAACTCGAGTTGCCCGAGAGATTCAATACCCTCGCCAATCACGCGACAGTGCTTTTCTTGATGCATCTCTACAATGCCTTTTACCAAGGATTTGGTATGCCCCATATGCTCTGGTTCTTGCGTCATATTGCGCGACAGTTTCACGTACTCAAAACGCAGTGCGGGTAATTTAGCAAGTACCAGCGGCGCATCACCAAAGCTATCGACACACATTTTTACACCCAAGTTCTTCAAACGACTGATCATCGCAATTTCTTGCTCATCTAGTTCGGCAAGCATACTAGCTGGACACTCGATAATGATAGCGCCAGGGCTTAACTGATGGTTGAGCATAGTGTAGTCAATAAACTCGATAAAGCTTTCGCTCAAGAGCTCAGCACCAAAGACATTAATACTGATGGGAACGCTGATCCCTTCCATTTTCAGTGCCAATGCAATTTCGCATGCACGCTCTAATACATATTCAGCAACGGGAATGGCAAGTCCAACTAAACGAATATCATCAATAAACTCATTGGCACTTAAAATCCCTTGCTTTGGATGCTGCCAACGCAACAATAATTCCACAAACTCAATGCTGTTATCTTCATGACGAACGACTGGATGAAAATAGAGCTCAAACTCAGATCTAAAGTTGATTTTAGCTAACTCCGACAACCTAACCTGTTGCTCCAGCCGATGAATTTGCATACGTTGTTGATACGGCACGACCTGTTGATGGCTATGCTGATGCGCTTCTGATTGTGTATCTAGCGCTAAAAACACGCAAGAAATCAGGTTCTCAAGCTGCCCCATTTCTTCATCGCAATTCACATAACTCGCACGCATCATGATCTCTAACGTACAGCTACCAACATTGAATGGCTTTAAAGTGCTGTTTGATATTTCCTCTATCAGCTGCTCATGAAAGTGCTTACCATGCTTTAACGAACATACAAACGCAAAGTTAAGACCACCTAGATGCGCCATTTTCGCAGTTTCATTGCCATGAGTGATGGCCATAACATCGCCTGATTGCAAACATTGTGCAATACGATTAGCCGACTGAGCTAGCAGCAAGTCACCAAACTCACGCCCTAAATGAAAATTTACCTGCTCGAAACCCATGAGACGGACTAGCACGAGCATACAAGGGCTCCCTCCCGTTTGGCGATATTCATTAAAAGCACGTTTAAAACTTTGCCGACCAGGTAACCCCAAACTTTCATGCTCGGTGTGGTCATCATTGTGTTCTTTCAATTCAAATTCATTTGCGCTGCTATACGCTTGATAGGCAAGGAAAAGAATATACATAAACACAATGACAATTGCGCCATGCTGGGCAGGAAATGTCCATAGATATTCAGACACAGTCCACATTACTAAAGTGATTATCGCCGCAGCACTTATCAACAATAAGCCACTTTTGTGCTCCTGTAAGCCATGGAATAGATACAGGAGTATCGTCAGAGTAAGTAAATGTAATGTAGTGATATTGCCCGTAAAGGCGAGCAGTATTGCAAGTGTTGCACTGCTAAGGTGAGCCAGCTTGAGCATACCAGAGGGGCGCTGCAACATTAATGCTAACGCCCCCATTACAATGGCTCCGGCCATGCCTGCCATCATTGGCGTAATTAGTATCGCTATTCCTTCAGACAGCAATAATTCCGTGGCTCCGCCACTAGCTGTTGAAATTGAAAGCATAATTTGTTGCTTATAAAAGGATCATTACTGATTAAGTTTACCTAAGATCCACAAATTTGACAGGTCCGCTACACCAAATTGATAACTTAACTGTGCAGGATGGGTAATGTCCCATAACGCTAAGTCCGCGCGCGTTCCAACTTTCAATACTCCACGGTCGCTCAACCCCAAGGCTTTCGCAGCATTAACCGTAACACCGCTAAGCGCTTCTTCCGGTGTCATTCTAAATAATGTGCATGCCATATTTAGCATTAATCGCAGTGAGCACAAAGGCGCAGTACCTGGATTGAAGTCGCTAGCGAGTGCCATTGCTACTTTGTGCTTTCTGAGCAAGTCAATTGGTGGTAATTGCGTTTCTCGTAAGAAATAAAAAGCACCAGGTAAAAGCACCGCAGTAACGTCCCCTTTCGCCATTGCTTCCACACCTGCTTCATCAAGATATTCAATATGATCCGCTGAAAGCCCTTTAAACTTTGCCACCAGCTCGCTGCCATGCTGATTAGATAGCTGCTCAGCATGACATTTAACCTGTAATCCCAACTGTTGTGCTCGAGTAAATACTTGCTCAGTTTGCTGATAGGTAAATCCGACGTTCTCACAAAATACATCAACAGCCGTTGCTAATTGGCGCGAAGCAACTTGTGGCAGCATCTCATCACAGACTAAATCAATGTAGGCTTGGCTATTGTCTTTGTACTCTGGGGGTAATGCATGCGCGCCCAAGAACGTGCTATGCACATCAATCGGGTGATGCTCATTAAGTAGTTGATTAATTTCTAGCAGCTTTAGCTCATTTTCAACGTCTAGGCCGTAACCCGATTTACTTTCAACCGTGGTAACCCCTTCTTTGAGTAAACTATTCAAGCGGTTCTTACCGTTAACATACAGCGTTTCTCTGTCTGCCAATCGTGTCGCCTTAACAGTACTTGCGATACCACCACCTTGCGCGGCAATCTCTTGATATGACGCCCCCAGTAATCGTTGCTCAAATTCGTTGGCCCGAGAACCTGCAAATAAAATATGCGTGTGGCAGTCGATTAACCCTGGGGTCAACCATTGGCCATTGGCTTTATGAATAGGGGTTGCTATGGCGTCAACCTCAGGTAGTTCACTACGAGGGCCTAACCAATTAATTTTGCCATCTTTAATAGCGATCGCTGCGTTTTCTATCGCACCATAAGGGGTATCCAAATTGGGATCCATAGTTGCAATATTGACATCGATAATAAGCAAATCGGCTTCTAACATCATACTTGTCCTAATCTAAATCAAATCCATATGCCAACACATTAAAAGAAACTCGCTCACTGCGAGATTTATCCATTGAGTCTATCAGGGATACTTGTATATACAAGAGAAGTGTGCCATCTTTATTTACATAAATATGAACTCGAGACAACAATTGTGCCTGAGCTTCCTAAATTTGCGCTGATAAAACAATATATTATCGATAATATTCGCGCCGCGCGCTGGCTCGAAAACGAGCGCGTGCCGTCGGAGAATGAGTTAGCTGACCAATTTAATGTTAGCCGAATGACCGCAAGACGAGCACTAAGCGAGCTAACTGAAGCCGGAATTTTAACTCGTAGCCAAGGTCTAGGTACTTTTGTTGCCAGTTTTAAATCTCAGTCTTCGTTACTTGAGATCCGCAATATTGCCGACGAGGTCAACGCACGCAATGGCAAATACTCATGTACCGTACTAACGCTTGAACTTATTGCTGCAGTAGCGCCTATCGCCATTGCACTGGGTGTAGAAGCGGACGCGCCAGTCTACAGAAGCGTAATTGTACATAATGAAAATGAACAACCACTGCAAGTCGAAGAGCGCTTTGTTAATCCACAGTTGGCACCGGAGTATTTAGACCAAAACTTTGAACTGACTACCCCTCACGAATATTTATCTCAAGTCGCGCCACTCACAGAGGCTAGACACACCGTTGAAGCAGTTATGCCATCACCAGAGGTTTGCCAGTGGCTTGGGCTTTATAATGAAGAACCATGCTTACAAATGATCCGCCGAACTTGGTCTGCAAAGGGCATTGTTAGCTTCGCGAGATTAATTTCGCCAGGCAGTAAATATCGCTTAGGTGGTCATCTCACCTTTAAGCAAAGGTCGTAACACATAAAGTGTCGCCAAATATCGCGGCAGGTAAATCAAAACGACATGGCGGCCTAGATTGCCATGCAATATAAATAGACTAACAACCTAGCGAAACTAAGCAATCGCAGCAACTAGACGTTTCACTTAGGTTGTATATACAACAGGAGAGAGCAGAATGAGTGACAACCCAAGATTAGACCCTAGCCGCGAGATCCGCGCGCCACGAGGTACAGACATTACCGCAAAGAACTGGCTTACTGAAGCGGCAAAGCGAATGTTGATGAATAACCTTGACCCTGAAGTTGCTGAGCACCCAAATGCACTAGTAGTTTATGGCGGTATTGGCCGCGCCGCTCGCGACTGGGCATGCTTCGATAAAATCGTCGAAACGTTAGACCGCTTAGAAGAAGACGAAACCTTACTGGTGCAATCAGGTAAACCTGTCGGGGTATTCAAAACTCATAGCAATGCTCCTCGCGTCTTAATTGCTAACTCAAATTTAGTACCACATTGGGCTAACTGGGATCACTTCAACGAACTCGATAAAAAAGGCCTGATGATGTACGGCCAGATGACCGCTGGTTCTTGGATCTATATTGGCTCACAAGGCATAGTGCAAGGCACATACGAGACCTTTGTAGCAATGGCAAAGCAACACTTTAATGGTGAGGCGAAAGGCAAGTGGATCTTAACGGGTGGCCTTGGCGGGATGGGCGGCGCACAACCACTCGCGGCAACAATGGCAGGCTTTAGCGCCCTCGTTGTTGAGTGTGATGAGTCACGAATCGATTTTCGTCTTAACACACGTTATGTGGACCGAAAGGCAACCACACTTGATGATGCGTTAGCTATCATTGATGAAGCGAATGCTGCTGGACAACCGGTATCAGTTGGCCTGTTGGGCAATGCAGCGGATGTGTATGCTGAATTGGTTGAGCGCAATATCACGCCTGACGTAGTGACCGATCAAACTTCTGCGCACGATCCATTAAACGGCTACTTACCGCAAACGTGGACTATGGAGCAGGCAGCCGCGCTTCGCGAAAGCGATCCACAAGCAGTTGTAAAAGCCGCAAAACAATCTATGGCGGTGCAAGTACAAGCCATGCTAACGCTGCAATCGCGCGGGGCCGCGACAACTGACTACGGGAATAACATTCGCCAAATGGCCCTAGAAGAAGGGGTTGATAACGCCTTTGATTTCCCAGGCTTTGTTCCAGCCTATATTCGTCCACTGTTTTGCCAAGGCATAGGTCCATTCCGTTGGGTTGCGCTGTCTGGCGATCCTGAAGATATTTATAAAACAGACGCGAAAGTTAAAGAACTTATCCCAGACGACCCACACCTTCACAATTGGTTAGACATGGCGCGCGAGCGCATTCAATTCCAAGGCCTGCCTGCTCGTATTTGCTGGGTTGGACTGAAGGACAGAGCGCGTTTAGCACGAGCATTCAACGAAATGGTCAAAAATGGAGAACTCAAAGCACCGATTGTGATTGGTCGTGATCACTTAGATTCTGGCTCTGTAGCCAGTCCAAACCGTGAAACGGAATCGATGATGGATGGTTCAGATGCAGTATCGGACTGGCCGTTACTCAATGCCTTGTTAAACACGGCTGGCGGTGCAACTTGGGTCTCGCTGCATCACGGCGGTGGTGTTGGTATGGGTTTCAGTCAACATTCGGGAGTCGTTATTGTGGCAGATGGCACAGACGAAGCAGACGCCCGTTTATCTCGCGTACTATGGAATGACCCAGGTACCGGTGTAATGCGTCATGCCGATGCCGGTTATGACATAGCCAAAGACTGTGCAAAAGAACAAAAACTAGATTTACCTATGCTGGAAGGAAAGTAAGTATGTACTCACTAAATTTAATCCCAGGCCAACTGACTTTAAACACGTTACGACAAATCAATCAACAGCCTGTTCATCTCAGCTTAGACGAATCAGCGAAAGCCGCTATTGCTAACAGTGCAGACACAGTTCAGCAAGTAATCAAAGAAGGGCGCACCGTTTACGGCATTAATACGGGTTTTGGCTTGCTGGCCAACACCAAAATTGCAAAAGACGAATTAGAGTTGCTACAACGCTCTATTGTACTGTCGCACGCAGCCGGTATTGGCGAGTTAATGGACGATAGCACCGTTCGACTCATGATGGTACTAAAAATCAACTCACTCTCTCGTGGTTTCTCTGGGATCCGCTTGGATGTAATTGAATTCTTAGCGGCCTTGGTTAATGCCGAAGTCTATCCTTGTGTGCCCAAGAAAGGCTCAGTCGGGGCATCAGGCGATCTTGCACCACTATCGCATATGTGTTTACCGATCCTCGGCGAAGGTCAGGTTCGCTATCGTGGTGAACTTATCGATGCCATCGATGGGTTAAAAATAGCAGGACTTGAACCACTTACTTTAGCTGCAAAAGAAGGTCTCGCACTACTTAACGGTACACAAGCATCTACAGCCTTTGCACTGCAAGGTCTTTTCAGAGCTGAAGATCTTTATGCGCAAAGCTGTGTCGTTGGTTCAATGAGCATTGAAGCGGCTATGGGCAGCCGTTCACCGTTTGATGCGCGTATTCATGAAGTTCGTGGTCAGCAAGGCCAAATCGACACTGCACTGGCATTTAGAGATATCTTACAAACTCGCTCAGAAATAAGTGATGCTCATGTTGATTGTGAAAAAGTACAAGATCCTTATTGCTTGCGTTGTCAACCACAGGTGCTTGGTGCCTGTTTAACTCAGATCCGCCAAGCCGCTGAGGTGATCCTTGTAGAATCCAATGGGGTAACAGATAACCCGCTGGTATTTGCTGATGCTGGAGATATTATTTCTGGCGGCAACTTCCATGCAGAACCTATCGCGATGGCGGCTGATAACCTAGCGCTAGCCATTGCTGAAATTGGTGCATTGGCTGAGCGTCGTATCGCGCTGCTTATTGATTCGAGCTTATCAAAACTGCCTCCCTTCTTAGTTAACAATGGCGGTGTAAACTCGGGCTTTATGATTGCGCAAGTCACCGCTGCGGCACTGGCCTCTGAAAACAAAACTCTCGCACATCCTGGCAGTGTTGATAGTCTCCCAACCTCAGCAAACCAAGAAGACCATGTTTCCATGGCAACCTTTGCGGCAAGACGCTTACAGGAAATGGCTGACAACACCCAAGGTGTACTCGCAGTTGAATATCTTGCTGCAGCGCAGGGGTTAGATTTTAGAGCGCCACTAAAGCCATCTGACAAAGTGGCTACAGCTCAGCAAATATTACGAGCAGTCGTGAGCTTTTATGACAAAGATAGGTATTTTGCACCTGATATTGAAAGTGCTAATGCGTTATTGGGTCAAGCTGCACTGGCGCACTTGCTACCAGCACAACTCTTACCTTCAGCCTAACTCAGATTCATTAACAATCGGATGATGATAGGCAAAGCCGAGTTCGGTAATACGCTCGGCTTTGATAATACGCGCTTCTTCTTTTGACGAAGCGAAACTTGGCATCTCAGTCCCTAACTTTTCACAGTGATATTGATAAAACGCCTGTCTCGTGGGGTGCGCTGGATAGCAAACATTATAAATGTCTGCAGCATCCTGCCACTGCGCGATCACGGTATTGATTGCAGTAACAACATCACCGCGATGAACCATATTCACTCTACCATTCGCTGAGCTAGACAAGGCCTTTCCTGTTACAAATCGCCCAGGCTCCCTACCGGGACCTTGAAGACCTGCTAAGCGCACCACTTTACCGCCTGCGTTAAGCACCATCTCTTCAGCAGTTCTTAATATATCAACACGTCGGTTGGCTTTATCCGCTAACTTACCTTGTTCATCATATTCACCATTTTCGGTGCTATAAACGCCAGTGGTCGAACACAATAAGAAGCCTGCTGCTGACATCTTCTTTGCAAGTAACAATGCCTGTTCTAACGTTTCTAAATAGTTACTATCGACATGCCTCGCTCTTGGTGGGATCGCACACACCCAATACGCGTTGTGTAAAGAAATTGAGTGCGCTAAGGTGCCATTTTCAGTCAAGACCAGCTGCCTTGACCAGCTATGCATCTCGCTAGCTTGGGTTCTGGTGCCTTCTATTTGCCACCCTTGCAACTCAGCTTCGCGACACAACGCTTCACCGAGCCAACCCGCGCCCAGTACCACCAGACTGCGATTTAATACTTTCATATGAATATTACCTTAACCAAGAAGTTACCTTGTATTATCTATGTAAAAGAAGTTAACGCAAACGGTGGCGTTCTCCTGTTATCTATGGTTTGATTACCGTTTGCATAAGCTAAAAATAAGAAGTGTCATGCTTGAGAATTTATCCCTTAGAAAGAAAATATTGCTGCTAATTGGCGGCACCATTTCCGTATTATTAATTATTGCATCAAGCTTTTTCGTCAGCCATATTGCAACGCTCTCTCGAGATGGAATTGAACGAGAAACGCAAAGCTATATTCAAGCTGAAAAATTGGCGATGGAAGCATTCTTTGGCCAATACGGCAAAGTAGTTGAAACCTTTGTTTCTACGCCTCACAACATTCATTGGTTTGAAAATTATAATACCCGTGGCGCCGATCTGACTAAAGATAAAGACTATCAAGAGGTCAATGAAGACTTGGTTAGAATCGCCAAAGGTGATGAAAATATTCTCTCAGCATTTATTGCCTCAGCAAACACCGGTGAATATTTTAAAGAAAATGATCGTACATCAGCATATTCAGATGGTCGACCTTACTACGCCTATCAGCGCCCATGGTGGCAGGATACGCTTGATGTAGGTAAATTGTATGTCGGTCCAATTGCCACCGATATCAATACCGGTGCGGTGTCTGCTGTGATCCGTCAACCTATCTACAATAACGCCGGCAAACTCGTCGCCATGGGTGGCGTCGACTTACAGATCAATAAATTGAACGATATGGTTGAACGTATCAAGTTTCAAGATAAAGGTTTTGGCTTTTTGCTCGATGGTGATTTAAATGTTGTGCATTTATCCAAGCGTACTGGTCATTCACTCTCTACCACAGATGAAGGCGAGAAAGGCAAAGAAGGTTTAGATGGCCTTGAATCCCAGTTTGCCAATACATCAGGCTTTGACGCTCTAAATGCCGCTATTAAGCGCAACCCCGTTGGCAATAGTACGGTCACGTTCAAAGGGGAAGCGTATTATGTTGTTTATGACAATGTGAAATTAGACAACCCCCTATTGGATTGGCACGTTGGCCTACTTATTCCAGTGTCGCTGATCGAAGCGCCGGTGAATGACGCCGTAATGAGCACAATCACAGCCTTGATTATTATCTTAGCCATTATCGTGGCAATGATCTTGCTCGCCACGCAGATGATCACCAAACCGATTGTATCGCTTACCGAAACCATGCGAGACATCGCATCAGGTGAAGGCGACCTAACTAGACGTATCGATATCACCAGTAAAGATGAAGTCGGTCAGCTCGCGCTGCATATGAATACCTTCATCGATAAACTTAGAGCAATGATGCTCGATACCGCAGCACAAGCAGAGCAATTAAGTAATGCTTCCGCCCAATTGCGTGAAGTGTCAAACAATACTAACAGCGAAATTCAGCGCGAAAAAGAACAGGTAGATAGCGTAAGCGCGGCAGTGACCGAGATGGCAGCCACTGTGACTGAAATCTCACGTAATGCACAAGAGACCAACCAAGCCGCTGATGTCGTGCAACGTATTACCAATGAAGGTGCAGGACGTTCATCACAAGCCCAAGAAGTCATGACTGAACTTGCACTTCATATTGGCGAGGCTGCAAAAGTGGTTGCCGGACTTGAACAAGAAACCAGTAACATAGGTGCCGTTATCGATGTGATTAACGGTATTGCTGAACAAACGAACTTACTGGCACTCAATGCCGCCATAGAAGCCGCCAGAGCAGGCGAGCAAGGTCGAGGCTTTGCGGTGGTTGCTGATGAAGTCAGATCGCTTGCAAGCCGCACGCAAGAGTCTACCGATGACATTCGTAATATGATCTCTCGTTTACAGCAAATCGCACAACAAGCTTCAGTGATGATGCAGCAAGGTCAAGACCGCGCAGAGGGGACCGTAGAGGAAACGCAAGCCGTGCTTGATGCCTTAAAAGAAATCACAGAGTCGGTCACGACAGTACAAGACCAGAGCCATCAAATTGCGACATCAACAGAGCAGCAAACCGTTGTTGCAGAAGATATTAACAATAGCCTTAACCAAATTAATGAGCTCGTCAATAGCACGGCTAACCACGCCAATGTACTGGCAGATGAAGCCCGCGACTTGAACGACTTAGCCAAGGCGCTTAACTCAACAGTAAACCAATTTAAGCTTTAATCAAACACTAAAACACGTCGCAATCGCGGCGTGTTTTGATCTGAGGCAAGTCTAGCCCAGGCGGTAAAAAGTACACTGACACTCTTAATAAAACTCGAGAGTGCGTATCGTGATTAATTTACCTATTTGGAATGATTCCCTTATCAACAAGTACAATATATCTGGTCCTAGATATACCTCATATCCAACGGCCTTATCGCTTGAGTCTGGTTATAGCCAAAAAGAGTTACAAGCGGCTATTACGGGCTCTAAATCTCGTTCACTCTCGCTGTATATTCATATCCCTTTTTGTCATCAACTATGTTACTACTGTGGCTGTAATAAAATCATTACTCGTCATCAATCCAAAGCTGACGTTTACCTAGATTACTTAGCACAAGAAATCGCAGCAAAAGCGCCGCTATTTTCTGAGTATCGTGTAGAACAACTTCATTTAGGCGGTGGTACACCAACTTTCTTAACTACAGAGCAAATGACACGTCTAATCGAAATGCTCAATAGTGCATTTAACTTCTCTCAAAGTGCACAGCGTGGTATTGAAATAGACCCAAGATCACTTGCACCAAATATGATGCGTCACCTACACGAGCTCGGATTTAATCGTGTGTCTTTTGGCGTACAAGATTTTAATGATGAAGTGCAAACCGCAGTAAACCGCCCACAGCATCTAGACGAAGTGCTGGCTATCTTAACTGAAGCGAGAACGCTCGGTTTTAAATCTATTAATATGGATATGATCTATGGGTTACCATTTCAAACAGTAGAGAGCTACAAGCAAACGATTGAGCAACTTATTGCGCTTTCTCCCGATAGAGTCTCTGTATTTAACTATGCCCATCTTCCGGATAGATTTGCAGCACAGCGAAAGCTAAAAGAAGCCGACATGCCAAGTGCGGGAGAAAAACTTGAGATCTTTAAGCAAACACTGGAACAGATGACCACTGCTGGATATCAATTCATCGGTATGGATCACTTCGCCAAAAAAGACGATGAGCTAGCTGTGGCGCAAAATGAAGGGCATCTACACCGTAATTTTCAAGGCTATACCACTCATGGCGAGTGCGACCTGTTAGGTCTTGGTGTGTCATCCATTTCTCAAATTGGTCATATGATCTTGCAAAATGAGAAAGAGTTAAAACCTTATTATCATGCTTTAAGTGATAAAAGATGTGCGATCACTAAAGGGATAACCTTAAGTGGTGATGATGAAATACGCGCGGCTGTGATCAAACAGCTTATTTGTCATTTTGAGTTAGATAAAAAGGTGTTCGAGCAACGTTATGATATAAATTTTGACGAATATTTCGTTCAAGCACTTAACGCTCTAGAGCCGCTAGCAGCAGATGGACTGGTAGAGCTGAATGAACACACCATAAAAGTCACAAGTAACGGCAATTTGTTTATTCGCATCATCTGCATGTGCTTTGATGCTTACTTACAAAACCAAGTCAAAAACACCCGCTTCTCTCGCGTTATTTAACCACCTAACCCTCTCAAACCTCCCACAATACTGTGTTTATGGTGGGAGTGAGTGCACCTCGCGAGCCTTTCTATGCCCCAAAGCTATACCCAAACAGAAAAAACCGTCGTATTGTTGAAACTGGTTTTGATGTACATGGGTGTTCCACATTATTTTTGAGCCGAAACTTTCATTGCAAGCCATCGGCGGGTGAACCACCTCCCACCATGTTGCACAATGCTGATACTGTGGTGGGAGTGGGAGCGAGTTTACCTCGCGAGGGCTTTATATCTCAAATCTCTATACCCCAAACAGCAAAAAACCCGTCGCATTGCTGCAACGGGTTTCTCTTATTTGGCCCTGGCGATGTTCTACTTTCACATGGGTAATCCACACTATCATCGACGCTGTT
>NZ_JAKRFW010000022.1:0-68373 GCF_022347905.1 Pseudoalteromonas sp. Of11M-6
GAACACATGAGAGCCTTGGTAACTTGCCTCCGGCGATTTACCGCACTAAGTTGGAAAACTCCAGTTTAGAGGTGTGCCATTAAAGGGGAAGTGGACAGTAGCGCGCTCTGCCCGGTTGTTGTCTATCTTTAGATGTCCGTCATCGAGGTAGTGAATGAGTTTCGGCCACTGCCTTAGCGTATAGTGGACGGCCTCGCCCAGCTTCGATTTTGGTACCACCGTTTGTGCTGATTTATCTAACCAGGTTTTAAACTGGGCCAGCAGCGGTGCGCTTTGTTGTACCCGTGCAGCCTGCCGCTCCTCTGCGCTTGCTGTTTTGTTTGCAGTCTCAACTCGATATAACTTTTGAATATGGTTGAGCGCCCAGTTCGCTTTACCAGTTTTACCCTTGGCCTGCGCATCTGCGGCTTCTTTGAACTTGCGTCTTGCGTGCGCCCAGCAACCAACCAGTGTCGCCTGCGTTTGCTCATAGCCTGCATAACCGTCAACTTGCAGATAGCCGTTGTAGCCCTGTAAAAATGCCACAGGCGAGTCCGTGCCGCTGCAATACAGCCACATGTAACTGGTCTGTTTGTCTTCTTTCACCACCTTAACCGTAGTTTCATCGCCGTGCACCACCGGTTGCTGTAGCAACACTTCGTGCAGTCTGTCGTAGAGCGGTTTAAATAAACTGGCACAGCGGATCACCCAGTCCGCCATAGTCTGCCTGCTCAGCGCGATACCATATTGTTTGAACAGGCTTTCCTGTCGATACAGCGGTAAGCCATACTGATATTTACTGGTGATGATCTGGCTGAGCAAACTGGCCGTTGCTATGCCTTTAGGGACCGGGCTCGGTGGGACTGGGGCTTGTTTTATCTCAACCCGGGTTTGTGTTTTTTCACAGTGCCGGCAGCTGTATTTTGGTCTGACGAGTTCGATGACTTTGACCTGGGCCGGGATAAATTCCAGCTTTTCGCTCACATCCTCGCCCATTTTGTGCAGCTCACCGCCACAGCAGTCACACTGTTTATTGTCGATGTCATGCACAACACGTTCGCGGGGCAGATCTTTTGGCAGTGGCTGACGTGTCGGCTTTTTGCGCTGATATTCAATGGTTTCCACGTCTTGCTCAGGTGCTTCTTCAACCAGCGTTTCGGCTTCATTGAACAAGTCAGCTTGTGCAGGGTGCGACTCACTGCTGACCCCGAAGCGTTTTTGCTGGGCCAGTCTGAATTGTTCTTCGAGATAGTTATTACGCGCCTGAAGCTGAGCAATGATCTGCTTCAACTACTGAGGATCATCAGGCAGTTTATTCATTTCTTTCATGCAGTCTACTGTATCAACAGAGTAACTGTTTTTAAATTAATAGCTTAGATTAATTCGTGATCTAAAAACCCCTGTTATGATCATACGTTATAACCATAGCTGAGCGGCTTGTGGGCAATGACCGATAAGCCAGACAATAACCACTGCCATTGTTCGGCGCTGAGTGTAATGACGTCATCGTCTTCTTTGTCGGGCCATTTAAACTTGTCTTTTTCAAGGCGCTTGTACCACAAGGCAAAGCCGGTTTTATTCCAATATAACACCTTCAGCTTGTCCTTGTTTTTATTGCAAAACGCAAACACCTGACCGCTCATCGCGTGTGCTGCCATTTCTTGCTCAACAATCGCCGAGAGGCCATTGATGGATTTACGAAAGTCTACTGGCTGGCGGTGCAAGTAAACAGACTCATTGTGCCAGCAGATCAAGACAGCGCCCTGAGCAGTGCAGCCAACCACAGGGCGTCTGTGTTTGATGGCAACAACACCGTACTCTGACCATGCTTGAGCTGCAACAACTCAGGCAGAGATCTTCGCCAAAGATAGCTTCAGTCTCTTTCATCGCCATTTCTACAGTTAATTCGCCACGTTGAACTTTGACAAATAGACTTTCTATACGAGCAAGAGACTCACCTCTTTTTCGTAATTTGGGCTTAACTCTTGTGAGATCGAATGGAAAACTGGCTCTTTCTCCCAAGTAATCACCAACGGCTTTAACTTGGTTATGTATTGTCTGTAAACCTGAAATGAACGAACCATATTGGGCAATACCAAAATACAAAACACTTGCTGTTGCGAGTATTTTACCTTTAGCTTGGATCGACCCCTCTTCAACCTCTAGAACGAGGGAGTAGTCTTTTAAATCAAGGTTTTTTTCAACATAAGCTTCCCATTCATCGAATAGCTGTGTTGAATAATTTTCAAAGTCCTCACGAGGTAAACTTGGTACACCAATATAAAAATCAACCGTTCCTATATTTGCCATTCTTACTCCTTTCGCAAAACTCTAATTGCCCTAACGCCGCTTTTAAGTGGCGAGAAACAGTTTGCTAAAATGTGAAACGAAGTGGAACCGAGCAAACTGTTACGAGTCCGACTTTAAAACCTTGTTATGTATCGCTTCGCTCTGAGTTACGATAAATTTCCTGAGCAAGAGAGTCCATGTAAGATGATATTTTAGGAGATAGCCTTTCATAAACTTCGTCCAAGTTAGCAAACTCATCGCCTTGTACCCAACCTAGCCCCTGATGATTATTAGCCAATTTTTCAGAAACATGACCAACATGCTTGATTGCATTATTTAACTCTCTTAGTTCATCAAATGCTTCGAAATTATTAACTGACTCTAACTTGAATGGAAGCGCTGATTTTAATGAATTTATATTGAACAATTTTTTCGAGTCGATGGATGGAAGATGCCATTCGACAACTCTTTTTGTATGAATTTCTACGAGCTTAAACAACGCTGTGACAGCCAATTCATTCGCAAGATTCTTTACCTGTGCAGCTAGGTAATATTGATCATCGAGAACATTTCTGTACTCTTCAACATCTCTGGCATCTACAAAATTATCTGGTGACAATTCAGTCCATTCACGATCAACTTTACCCTCCCAGTCAGAAATTGATTTTCTTACCAACTCTCTGAATTCACCTATCGCCTCATCGTTAATTCTTCGGTGATGATTTTCTAACATTTTGCTGAAACTAATGCCCATAGCCTTCCTTAGATACATAACATTTTATTCATGCGCATGCGCGTTTACCTCGTTAGACCAGTGAAAACGCGCGCAGTTAACTATCAGTATGCAAAGAACTTATCAGCATTCTGCTAAATATACCATCTGGAAAAATGCGCATGCGCGTTTCCCAAACCTATTATTTCAAATCAAAAACAAATAACCTATTGATAAAAATAACATTTTTAATTTATTCATACGTAAACGCGCAAAATTTTTTTCATTATTTTCCTTGATATCCGAGAACTTCAGATAACACTGTATATGTACACAGCCACATAAGGTAAGCAGTTATCATGAGTCTAAAAAGCCCATTTCTGAAAGGTCTTCAGGAAGAAATGCGTATGCGTGGTTACAGCATTAGTACAGAAAAAACCTACCTATATTGGATTAAGGCATTCATTAACTTTCACCACAAGCGTCACCCTGAGACAATGGGAACGGAAGAGGTTACACAATTTTTAGTCTTCCTTGCCGACCAACGAAATGTGGCTATCAACACACAAAAAATTGCACTTAACGCGTTAGCCTATTTGAGAGGAAAATAAGTGACATATATGGACGTTCGCTCTGAAGGGAAAAAGGAAACGCAAACAACTTAAAAGCATTAAAATATCTATATTTTTTCAATGTATTAGAAAACAGTTGTAAAAAAGGAGATATCTGAAGGCTAGATACTTAATAAAAACGCAGCAACCCAAGGTGCTCGCACAAGTGGTTTTGAGGCGTTGCGCTATGTTCAAATACAAAACACGACGCAACAATTAAATAAGTTTGTAGTTAGTTTTAAGATTTGTTTTCGCATTTTATCGTCTCTTCCCCAAGACGATAGGCATTATTTGCCAGCACATAAGTTCCCGAAATAATAGCAGTAGTAGGAACGAGTATCGGCGTTAATATAATTCCACTCACGGAATAATACGTATTGGTTTCATCTGCAACATCGACTATCTTTAGGGTTTTTCTATCCGATGAAATCTCGCACTTGTTGGTGTGAGCAGTATCTTGCACAGGCATTACTACACAAGCGCTGAGTGAGATTATCGGTAACATAATCAGTCTGTTTAACTTCATCACCTTTCCTTGAATTCAGTTTGCAATACTTTCATGACGTAGCTCTTGGACATTACCTCCCTCTAAAGGTTCCCTGTGCTTTACGCTTAAACTGCGCCAAACTGGTATTGCTTTCTACAGTTTTCAGTCTTGATCCAACAGCGATTATGGCTCAATAAATCCGAGGTGCCTCGTTAAAAGTGAAGCACCCAATACTGATAAGTTGAGCCGAAGTTTTAAGATTTCGCGAGGTTTTGTTCGTAGACCTTAAGTGCGTGTTCTAAATCTTCTATCAAATCTTCTACATCTTCAAGACCGATGTGAAGGCGGATCACGGGGCCAAGTGTCCAACCTGTAGTTGATCGCAAATGCTCCATGGTTTTATTGGCTGTAACTAAACTTTCATAGCCGCCCCATGAGAAACCCATTTTAAAATGGGATAAGGCATCTAAGAAACGGTTAATCGCCTTTTGGCTACCTTCTTTCATTACGATTGAAAATAAGCCATTACTGCCATCAAAGTCTCGCTTGAAGAATTCATGGCCAGGGCAAGTCTCAAAAGCGGGATGTCTAACGTGATCCACGAGCGGATGCGCTTCGAGCCATTTCGCCACTGTCATTGCCGACTGCTCATGTTGTTTTAACCTCGCAGGCATAGTACGTAACCCACGTAGTGCTAAATAAGCATCATCTGCAGAGGTACATTGACCAAGTAAATACGAGTGCTCTCTAAGCTCAGGCCAATAGCGCTCATTTGCAACGGCAACCCCCATCATGACATCCGAATGCCCAACAATATACTTGGTTGCGGCTTGAATGCTGATATCAACACCATGATCGAGCGGACGAAACTGCCAGCCATTACCCCACGTATTATCAAGCATAGTGATAACGCCACGGCGCTTTGCAACTTCAACCATCGCTGGCACATCTTGAACTTCCATGGTGATTGAACCTGGAGACTCTAAGAACAACACTTTGGTATTGTCTTGAATTAACGCGTCAATACCAGCGCCAACCATAGGGTCATAATAAGTGGTTTCGATACCATAGCCTTTTAACAGCTTATCGCACAAATCTCTGGTTGGTTCATAGACAGTATCCACCATCAGCAAGTGATCGCCAGCTTTTAAAAATGACAGTAGTGACTGTGCGATAGCAGCAGCACCAGACGGATATAAGGCGCAACCCGCACCATTTTCAAGCTCTGTAATGGCATCTTGCAAGGCGAAATGGGTATTGGTGCCACGGCGGCCGTAAAACAAAGTGCGATGTCCACGTCCTTTTATCGCTTCTTGCATTTCGGCAACGCTCTCAAAAACTACGGTAGAGGCGCGCTGAACAACTGGGTTTACTACCCCTTTGGTATATTCTGCTTTTCTTCCAGCAGCAACGATTTTAGTATGCTTTTTCATAATTACTCTTCTGATTGTGCACGCCAGTATTCAACTAAATATCTGGAGATCGAGTCTTCTCTGGTGAGTTTATAGCCGGGCTTTGTATCGCCCCACTCTGAAAATGTATTAAGCTCCGCCCGTGAAAACCATTTAGCTTGCTCAAGCTCATCTTGCTCGACAAAAATCTCTGTGGTTTTCGCCTTCGCGATAAACCCAAGCATAAGTGAAGACGGAAACGGCCAAGGCTGTGAGGCAATATAAGTGGCGTCGTATGCTTCAACACCCGCCTCTTCCATCACTTCCCTTATCACGGCTTGCTCTAACGACTCGCCGGGGTCAACAAACCCAGCCAGCGTCGAAAATACGCCTTCTGGCCAAATTGCCTGACGGCCCAACAAGCAGCGTTCAACGCCATCAGGGAAAACATGAGTGACTAGCATGATAACGGCAGGATCTGTACGTGGAAACGTCATATGGCGGCATTCTGGGTTAACACAGCGTCTTGCGTGACCTGCTTCAACCATTTTATTGGGTTGCCCACAACGCCCGCAAAAACAATGGGTTTTATGCCAGTAACATAAGCCTCGTGCAAGCACGCCAATTGATCCTTGCTGCTTTGGTAAGTTACGACCCACTTGGCGCATATCGATGAATTCTGACTCGGAGTCAATAAAAGAAAGCTTGTCTCGTTGTTTAGAGACGTCAAGCGCAAAATAGCTGTGCGCTTCGTCACGACCTAAGAATATCGCGTCTTGAAGTGCTAAATCAGCGACTTCTGTGCGAGAAAGATAGTGTAATTCATTATCTCGGGCATGCACTAAATTAGCGTCGTCTTGAATTAATAACCAGCGACTATTGTCACCCATTTGAGATAATAACCAGTTTTGATCTTTTCTTTCGTTAGACGCTCTGTCTAACGTCATTTGAGTGTAATACAGCAAGCCCCTATTCCTTCGTGTTCTGGAACATTTTATCCACCTCGGCGAGACCTTAAAGCTACCATAGCACAAAGGTGCAGGCAAAAAAAAAGCCCATAAATGGGCTTTTGAAAACTACAGTGTGATTTCACACTACAGAGAGGCAAGATAGTCCAACAGCTTTTGATTTTCGTTTTCAATATGCTTATAGAATTCAATATCTTTTAGCTTAGATGCCGCAGCTTCATCGATGACGATTACAGCATCACGATGCATTTGTAGTGCCGAAGCCGGACACGCCGCAGTTAACGGGCCTTCCACCATAGCAACAACGGCATCAGCTTTGTTTTCACCAGTCGCTAATAACACGACTTTTTTAGCATCTAAAATCGTGCCAATACCCATTGTGATTGACAAATGAGGTTGGTACTCATCAGCTTTAAAAAAACGAGCATTATCATCAATCGTCGCTTTCGTTAGGGTTTTAACCCGAGTGCGTGACGTCAATCCAGAAGATGGCTCGTTAAAGCCAATATGGCCATTTCTGCCAATACCTAACAGTTGCACATCAATACCACCAGCAGATTTAATACGCGCTTCATATTCGCCGCACGCCGTAATTGGATTTTTTGCATCACCCGGCGGTACGTGCGTGTTACTTCTATCAATGTTGATATGGTCAAATAGCTGCTGCTGCATAAAGTAACGATAACTTTGTGGGTGCGAGCCATCTAAGCCTAAATATTCATCTAGATTAAAGCTGGTAACTTCCGCAAAACTGATTTCGTTTGCTTGGTTACGCTTAATTAATTCTTGATACAAAGCAACCGGTGTTGAACCCGTCGCTAATCCCAACACAGAGTTAGCTTTACGCTTTAATTGCGTTGTAAAAATGTCTGCACCATATGCTGCCACTTCGGCAGCGTCTTTTAAAATGACTACTTGCATACGATTAACCAAATGTTGAGATGATTAGAATAAAATGGGATCTGAGCCTTGCCTCGCGTGCAATCAAAGCAAGGTCAGATCGAACCTAATTGGGATATACAACATTAGGTTATTACCATTATGACAACGCTGTCATTATTATCAGAAATAATTCGCTTGTAAAGCAAAAGTGAAAAAAAATATGGATATTTTTTACTCTATGCAATCTAAAGGTGTTAAAAAGCCCACAACGGTGGGCTTTTTGAAAGGAGGCTTGTGAATATTATACACTTACAAAAATACGGCGTTTATACATCCAGTGCAGCACTAAAAGCTGTACCGCCAGTAGCGCAAAAACAGCAATTAATGGTTGCCACGCAGTTGGCACGGCGGCAATCACGCCACCAAATACGCTTTTACTAATAAAGGTCCAATTCACTAAGCTTGACGCTAAATAAATAATAATGGAGTTAGCCCCAATAATAACAAATGGATACACCCAACGTTGAAAGCTGAGTACATCTACTATCGCGTAAAATACCGCAAGTAGAATTGCACTCCAGCCAACGGTTACTAGCACAAATGAGCTTGTCCACAGTTCTTTATTAACTGGAAATTGCATGTCCCAAAGCCAACCTAGTGCTAAAACAAGTACACCAGAGCCTGCCAAAATACCAACGGTTTTCCACTCTCCCTGCGTTTGTGCATTGGCAATCGCACGACCAGCAAATACACCTGCGATAGCATTTACAATGGCAGGTAAGCTTGACAGCACACCTTCTGGGTCAACCGGACGATTTTGATAACTGATCCCTGGCAGTAAATACGTGTCAATGAACGCATTCCAACTACCAACACCATTTGCACTTAAGTCCCCCGCTTGCCCACCAGGAACCGGGATAAAGCAAAGCAATAACCAATAAAATATCAATATGCCTACACCCACATAGGCCAAGGTTCGCAAACTCGTATGCCAAACCAGCAAAGCACAAAAGAACCAAGCAAACGCAATGCGACCTAATACACTGGCGTAGCGAACACCGTCAGGATCCATTGGGATCCCAGTTCCCCAACCATGGTTGTATAACACGCCAAAAGCACACAGTAACAAAAGGCGCTTCAGTGCTTTGAGATAAAACGGTTTACGTTCATTAAAGGTCAGATGGTCGATACGTTTAGGCGACAAGCCCATCGCCACACCCGATAAAAAGATAAACAGTGGAAAGATAAGATCATAAAAAGTGAAGCCATGCCAAGGGCTGTGTAGCGTGTGCGCTTCAAACGCCTTCCACCCTTGCCATCCGGTCAATACAAACAGTGCCGCAAAAATAGACTGGCCACCTAAGATCCAGAACATATCCATGCCGCGTAAGGCATCTAAAGACGCAAGTCGCTTTGGCTTATTATTCGTTGTCATTGTTATTTATCCGCGTGAAAACATTAACTATGGATCGCTCAATCAAGCAAATCCATTTGCCTCAAGGTTTGGTTTGAGCATTACGCACATTACTGTAACTTTCTGAGTTGTCGATCCACCCATGCTTAGCCAAAAATATCGGCTAAGCTAAAAAAGCAAAGCCCCGCGGTACTGCTGCGAGGTTTAATCAGGGAAACTTAAGCGGCCGTTTCCGTCCACTCTTCAATTACAAATCAGTTATAACAACTGACCACCAATATAGGTTTGTTTCACAATCAAATCGCTGTCGAGCACCACGAAATCAGCATCAGCGCCCGATCTTAGATGCCCCTTTTGAGACAGGCCAAGATATTGTGCAGGGTACAGAGAAGCCATGCGTAAACTCTCCGCTAGGCTCACGTTAAGCGTATTGACGGTATTTCGCACCGCACTTGCCATATCCAATACACTACCAGCAAGCTCACCGGTTGTTGAATTTAACCGATCACCAGTACGAATAACTTTTCTGCCATCAAAAAAGTCAAACTCCGTATCACCTGTCCCAACCGGAGGCATCGCATCCGTCACTAGCATCACTTTGCCGCGCTGCTTAGTACGAATCGCAAGCTGCGCCGACAATGGATGAACGTGATGGCCATCAACAATCAAACCACACCAGCTATTGTCATTCCAAAGCGCGGCACCGACAACGCCCGGCTCACGGGAAGTAAACGCAGACATTGCATTAAATAGGTGAGTAAAGCCATCCACGCCAACATTGAGTGCAGCGTTAGCGGTGTCATAGTCCGCGTTTGAATGACCGATACACACTTTCACACCCAAAGAAATCAAGCGTTCGATATCGCTAAGTGGCACAGTTTCAGGTGCTAAAGTTACCATTTTGATGCCTAAATCTTGACGCGCGTATACCGAAAACTCTTGCTCTGAAATTGGTCTAATGAACTTTTCGCTATGCGTACCCTTTTTAGGATGAGATAAGTGTGGACCTTCAAAATGGATCCCAAGCACTCCAGGCTGATTAGTAGCAATAGCTTCTGCTGTTGCATCTGCCGCTTGTTGCATCACTTCAATCTTGTCAGTGATAAGGGTTGGCATTAATCCCGTGGAACCAAACTGGCCATGTGCTTTAACCATAGTCGCCAAGCATGTCGTGGATTGCTCGGCATTAAAAAATGCACCGCCACCACCATTAACTTGCACATCAATAAAACCTGGTGCAACTAGCCCTGATAGCTTAGATACATTGGTTACTAGCGACTCAGTTAGATAACGAATTTGGCCGTTGTTAACTTCGAAATAAACGTCTTTTCTAAAACTTTCACCATCAAAAAATTCTGGAGCAAAATAACATTGAGTCGTCATTAGTTCGCCTTTTTTAATTCTTGACCTGCACTTTGAATTGCAAAGTAAATTGCCCCCATTTCAGGAGGTTGTTTAGGTAATTGGACTTGCTTTGCAACTTCTGGGTCGAGCCAAGGTTGTAGCGGCTCTGATAATCCGCCGATCATAGAGAGTCTAGGTGGGTTTAGTTCAAGTAAGCGCTTCGCTAAACGACTAATATATTCCGCACCAGACTTTACGATAGAAAGGGCAATTTCATCATTTTGCTTAGCTTGCTCTAATACATAACGAGCCAGCTTTGCATAACCACTAGACGGCTGCCCAGCCATTTGTTCAGCAATACCCATCGCCCCTTTCGCACTGAAGTGCTCTAGTAATACTTGGCTCAATGATGTTTTTTCGCCAAGGCCATCAAGATCGAGTAACGCAGCTTTTACCGCCTCTAATCCCATCCAAGCGCCACTGCCCATGTCGCCTTGCGCAAAACCATGGCCACCATAGTTCACTGTTTTACCATCAACTAAGGCAAAACCACAGGAGCCGGTGCCCGTAATAATCACTGCACCATCGCTACCCTCATGAGCACCAATACACGCGGTGTGTAAATCTGTGGTAAGGAACATTTGTTTAAAGGGATGCTCCCATTGCATGATTTTGTCATAGAGCGCGGGTAAGTTAACACCTGCAAGGCCAAGGCCTGCATTTAGCTCATGTACTTGTTCAACACGAAGACCCGCGTCTTGTAACGCCATTTGTGTCGACACCATGATGGATTCAAGCGTGCGCTCTAAACCATGTAAGGGATTCGCAGGACCGCCTAGACCCGTACCCAAAACGCCATGTTGAAGAGAATAAATTGTAGCGCGGCATTTTGTTCCACCACCATCGACGCCGATGTATAGTTGGTCTTGGTTAACCTGTTTAGCCATCATGTAAAGACCCCTACTTTGTTCTGGATTAGACCGCGTTATTGTTTTCGTTGGACACGGTTTTTCATTCATGTTGAATTGATGTTACACAACAAATGACAGCGTTGTCATTAAATTTTTCAAGAAATTTCTTCATTTTGAAAAAAACTAATATTGCACAGATTGTGAGGATTGTCAGTGAAAAATTGCAATAATCGTCAAATTACAAGGACTAACAGAGATTAGGGATTGTTAGACACATAATAAAAAAGCGACTCAATATTACATCAAGTCGCTTTATCGATTTAACCTTATCGTTCAGGTTATTCGCAGATTACTTAACCCCAAGTTCTCTTAAACGCTCTTGCAAATAGCTATCTGCAGTGTAACGCTCTGACAACACAACATCCGGTCTTGGATGTAAGAATAGCGGCAATGAAATACGAGATTTCGTCGACGCTTTGCCCGTAGGGTTAATCACACGGTGAATTGTCGATGGGAAGTAATCACCCGATGCCTCTTGCAACATGTCACCAATGTTAATAATCAACGAACCAAAGTCGCATGGTACGTCTAACCAGCTGCCATCTTGTCTTTGCACTTGTAGGCCTGGCTCATTTGCCGCTGGCAATACAGTAAGTAAATTGATATCACCATGAGCTGCGGCGCGAATTGCACCTGGTTCTTCATCGCCTGTCATTGGTGGGTAATGAAGAATACGCAGTAATGTCTGCTCTGATTCTTTGATCATATCTTTAAGATCAATAGAGAATCTCGCTCTCACATCTGCAGGCGCTTCAGCTTGTACCCAGCTTAGCAATTCTTGAGCAAACTCGCTCGCTAAACGGTAATATTCACGAATCTCTGCTTCTAATTGAGCCGGTACGCGACCTTTTGGATAAACGTGAAAGTACTCTTTGATGTCTTTGACTGTAAAACCTTTCGCAACTTCAGAGACTTCTGGTGGGAAGTAACCATCTTGAGTTTCTTTATTGAAAAGGAATTCGTGTTTTTCTTCTGAATTAAAAAATTCTTGCCAATGTTTGTAGATTGATTCAACCAACTCTTGTGGAATTGGGTGATTTTTTAGTACACCGAAACCCGTGTTTCTTAAAGATTCTACAAATTCTTTCGCAGCATTTGGCGATTGATAGTCTACGGTAGGTAACTGTTGCATAATGGTTCCACCAAAATTATTAGTAATTCATGGTTATTTACTCAATTGCACATCGGGGTAAATAACGCACTTCCCGTGTCATCTCAACACTGCGTACCTAGTAGAAGGTAAGGCGTATGTTATCGGGTCTGTTAACCTAGGGGGTTGTTTTTAAGCAGTAAACTTGTATTTAACAAGCCTCACTCAAAACAGCAACAGCAAAGGCTAAAAAGCCCTTATACGATCGTGTTGTCGATAATTCTTCAAAAAGTGTAGCTAATTACATGGTCAGCAGAGTACTTTTTAAAGATTACGTTTTAACAGCGAGCGAGCTTATTGAATTAGGACAAATGATATAAGGACTTATGTCCGCTTTTATGTATAGGGCCTGAGACTTTTGATGCAGATCAAGCATTATCGGGGGTATCTATCGGTATTTGGATATCCCACTCCAATCCTTGCGGTGTATTTTTCACGCTAAACTCTCCATTGAGTGCCCCTGAAACCAAGTTGGCAGTTAAATTTGCGCTTAACCCAACATGGCCTGCATTACCTCTTTTTGTCGTCACAAATGGTTTTAATAACTCTTGTGTACTAATTCCTCTAAGCCCTATTCCATTGTCAGTATAATTAACATGTAAATTGTTACCTGAGCGCGTAAAGGTGATGGTGGCAAGGTGATCATGGTCAATCCAGGCATGCGCAATAGAGTTTTCAACTAAGTTGCTCAATACCTCAACCAGTGCTTGACCATCCACGTAAACTTCAGTTGTTGTGTTACCAACAAACTGAATTTGTACGTCTTGCTTTGAAAAATCTTTTTTCAGTCTTGTTTCTATTTCTTGTAATTTAACGTCAGCACAACTGCTATCTCGCTCAGACTGAGAGACCGATTTTAATAAACTGACAAACTTAGCCACTTTTTCTAGATTACGGCTGCACAGCGCACTACTGTCTTTGATCTGCTCAAACCCCGTTACCAGCTCATCCTGCGTAAGCGTACCTACGGTGAGTGCACTTTGTAGCTCCTGCATGACGCCTTCTAAAAAGGTGTTGGACGTAATACTGGTACCAAGCGGGGTATTAATTTCGTGTGCAATCCCCATCACCATTTGGTTTATAGCCTTAGATAGCTGCTGTTTTACCGCTAACTTTTGCGCTTCAATTAACTTAAATTGGGTGTTTACTCTGGCTATGATTTCAGCGGGTTTATAAGGTTTGGTGATGTAATCAACACCACCGACTTCGAATGCTTGTACCAAGCTCTCGCTGTCTTCATAAGCACTCACAAAAATAACCGGAATGGCCGCCGCCGAATTGTCGGACTTAAGCACTTTACATAGTTCAATCCCCGACATATTTGGCATTTTTATATCGGTAATAATTAACTCAGGCTGGTGCTTTTTAACAATACCTAAGGCAATATCCCCCCCCCGTGCTGCCAATACTTTATACCCTTCCTTTCTTAGTATGAGCTGCAATACTTGGAGGTTTTCCGGCATATCGTCAACAATTAAAATGTCTGACATGTAACGTTACTCAAGTCCTTAAGATAGACACTTTTTACAGCATAGCTTGAGATATTGTATATCGCGACTATGTTTATATATAAATTCACGCGTAAATAATAACTTATGTCCTCAAAAGCATTACTAAGTTGGATCGCACTTTTCGCCTTGATGGCTGCCCTAGGAAGCTCAACGCTTATCTACTACTCAACAACTACTCACAGCACTCTCGCGACCGACGTTAATACCGCTTACCACAACCACCTATCACTAGAGATGTATAGCAAAGATAAAAACGTCCAATGGCTAGGTGAAATCAAATCTGCACCAAGTCATCCATTACCACTTCCGTTACAACAAATCTATGAAACCCAAGCAAGACTAAAGTCTCAATTTTTAGCAGATACGGTTGAGCAGGCCGATTTGCCTCAAAGTTATCAAAACGCCATCTCACAATTGCCTCTCATTGCAAACGCTGAACTTGAAACAAGCACAAATCAACAACTCCTAATACTGTTGATTACCGGCCTTGCTTTCGCGGTATTAACACTATTTTTAAGCTTTTATGTTTGGTTTATGCGCACCAAACATTTCTCCCCGCTATATCGCATCGTCAATACGCTACGTGCACAAGCGTTAAATGGCGCCCCTCTTTCTGTGGTGCCTACAAACAGTGACGTCGATGTAAAACGGCTCACGCAAGCGATCCATGTTGCCACCACCTCTCAAAGCCAAAAGTTGGCGTCAGCCGCAATTATCGAAAACTATAATCGCGAACTAAAATCCATCACCGGCTCCGAGCCTATCGTGCGCCATGCACTAGAGTTTATTGCCAATGAGTTCAATGCACCGAGTGTTTGCCTCTATGCCAATTTAGAAGACGACGCCTTGTCGTTAGTGAAAAGCCATGGGGTGACACCAAGCCATTCAATTATTGCCTCCACTCTAGCGCATTGCGCAGCAAATAATGAACCACAAGTACAACAAGAACCGTTGTGGCTCAAAGAACAAGAAGTTGAAGTGAAGTTACAAGGCCGTTATTGCTTTCCACTAGCCATCGGTAATCATGTTGTCTATGTGCTGCTAGTCGGTAGTGCTCAGGTGTTGATAGACAGCCAATTTGAAGCGCTCGAGTATTTGTGTAAGGACTTAAGCCTCGCGCTTGCCATCAATGAAAATATCGAAAAGCAGCAAAAGGCAGAATCGGCCTTAAGCGAACAACTCGAACTTACTCACCATATTATCAATGCTATCCCAAACCCCACGTATTATCGTTCGACTGACGGTGTATTTATGGGGGTAAACAAGTCCTTTTTGGCACTGTTAGATCAATTCGAAGTAGATGTGATTGGCGCCAAGTTAGACGAGGTTTTTGATTTAGGAATAGCCAGTCTATTTGAGTCCAAGGCCCACGAAATTATCACCACAACCCAAGAGCAAACCTACGAAGTACTTTTGCTTGATGGCCAAGAACAGCCGCGGGAACTGATTGTATACGAAGCGCCATTTTTTAATGAAAATGGCGATGTAGCTGGTATTGTTGGCATGTACCTTGACGTTTCGGAGAGGAACCAACTACAACGTGAACTCATAGAAGCAAAAAACTTGGCCCAAAACTCGGCAAAAGCGAAAAGCGAATTCCTCGCCAACATGAGCCATGAAATTAGAACCCCAATGAACGCGATTATTGGTATGTCTCATCTCGCGCTCGCGACAGAATTGAATGCAAAACAGCACGACTACGTATCAAAAATAGATACAGCCGCAAAGCAATTACTGAGATTGATCAACGATATACTCGATTTTTCAAAAATTGAAGCTGGCAAAATCGAGTTAGAATATCAGGCCTTTTCAACAGAAAAACTACTCGACAATGTCGCCACCATCGTCAGTGTAAAAGCCCAAGAAAAACAACTAGAGTTAGTCTTTGATATCGACTCACAAGTGCCCTACTGCGTGATTGGCGATCAATTTAGAATAAGCCAAGTACTCATCAATTTAGCGGGTAACGCAGTTAAATTCACAGAAACCGGTGAGGTTGTTATTCGTGTCGCCCTTGTCAATGTCGAAAAAGGGTTAGCAAAAATTAAGTTTAGCGTAAAAGACTCTGGTATTGGCATGAATAAACGCCAGCAAAAAAACCTATTTCAATCTTTCTCGCAAGCAGACAATTCGATCACCCGAAAATATGGCGGTACAGGGCTTGGCCTCACGATTTCGCAACAATTGGTCAAGCTTATGGGGGGAGAAATATATGTTGAGAGCGAAGAAAACGTCGGTTCGGAATTTTATTTCACATTAGAAATGGAAGTCAGTGACGAGCTGAGTCAGGCGAAAATGGCCTCTACCCACTTATCAGAACTATCAGCAACAATTATTGACGATAACCAACACGCATTGGACGTGTTAAGCGGTATGCTAACAAACTTTGGTATGCAGGTTTGTTCTTATTTAGACCCTCATAAAGCGTTAAATCAATTCGTCCTGACACAAGAGTTACCCGATCTTATTTTCGTCGATTGGCATATGCCAAAATTAGATGGCATTGAGCTAATCACTAAGCTGCAATCGCAGGTCGATGTGTCGCAAAGTAAGTTTATTTTAGTCACCGCTTATGGTCGGGAGCTAAACCTGAACGACAGCCAAGCCAGTTTAGTTGATGGTGTACTTTTAAAGCCGATTAACCCGTCAAACCTTGTGGACGTTATTCAAAATGCCGTGTTTGACTCACCGGAAGTAAGAACCACTATCACCAAAAAAGAACAAACGATTAGTAAACAAGCACTAAATGGCATATCAATTTTGGTCGCGGAGGATCAGCCAGTCAATCAGGAGATAGCAGCGGAGATCTTATCTAGCTTCGGAGCGCAAGTAGCGGTCGCAGACAATGGACAAGAAGCCATTGATCAAGTTCATAGCAAACACATAGATATTGTTTTAATGGATATGCAAATGCCAGTGATGGACGGCATTACCGCGACGCAAAACCTTCGCATAGAGTTCGATAAAAATACACTCCCTATTCTAGCGATGACCGCCAATGCCATGGAAGAAGACATACAGACTTGCATCGATGCTGGTATGAATGACCACGTAACCAAACCCATCGACGTTGAACAACTCGTTAAAAGTATTTTGAAATACGTATGCACCGAAGCCGATGGCCTTTTAACAACGCCAGAAGTTAACCCACCAAAAGTCGTTGCAGAGATAGAGGAAATTGATGAGATCATTGAGTTTGAAGGTATTGATATTGCCGAGGGTATTGCTCGAGCAGCTGGCAACCAAAAGGTTTACTTCGATATCTTAGAAAAGTTCCTGTCCCAGCAGATTGAAGAGCTGATCAATTTAAAACAGGCTTTAGCCATTGAAAATTTTGAACTGGCACATAGCATGTTACATGCATTAAAAGGTGCTAGTGCTAACCTTTCGATTGTTAGGCTGACCGAGGAATTTAAGCACATTGAGGCTTCTCTCAATGTCCGCCCACCTAATGCAAGCGAAATTGACGAGCTGATTAAATACGTTAAATATGCACTGGAACAATGCCAAAAGCGTCGTAAAAAAGAAGCGTCTCATCAGGTAAAAAGTGTAACGAAAAACAACGAAGAAAAAGGTGGCAATAGTCAATTAGAGGAACTTATCCAGCTCGCATGTGCATTAAGAGATTATGATACTCAAGCCACAGAGCTAGTAGACTCAATTTCAGTAAGTAGCTATTTGACTGAACCAGAACTACAGAAATTAAAAACCGCCATCGCCCGCTTTGAGTTCAATGAAGCCTTTATGATGCTAACATCCATAAAGCATGTAGAAGAAGCACCGGAGCTCAATGCAGGAAAAGGCGCGCTGCATTAGTGCCATTACTATATATTTTATCCGAGGACGAAATGAAGATTTTTACCTAACAGAAAGGCCACAGATGTGGCCTTTCTGTTAGGTGCTCTAAATACGGTTTTACAGTCCTAACTGATCCATAAAGTCGTCATCTACAACATCTTCTTCCTGCGGCTTCGCTGGCTTTTTCTTCTCAGCCTGACTTGCAATAATGTCATCTGGGTCTACCGACTCTGCAATATCAAAGTCATGTAGCTTAATGAATTCAGTTTTATCCATTGCCAATTCAAGATAGAAAATATTCTGGCCTTGCGTGGTAAAGGTAACGCGTCTCGCCTGCGGGCGATCCATCGTTGTGTCTACCGAGATTTGCACCTGTTTGTTGATAGCCATCATCTTAGGCTGGTTTTGCGTGATAGAGGTATGTAGCTGCTCACGTACTTTGTTGGTGAAATCACCAACAATCTGATTCATCAACTCACCCAATACATTGGCAACGTCATCAGATAAATGACTATGCGCAATTTCTTCTTCAGGCATGCCCATGTTACGCATGTAGTCGGTATACACCTCCATCGCGGCTTGCGCGGTAAAATTAGTTACGACTAAACCGGTAAAGCCGCCATCAAACAATACGAAACAGCCGATGTCAGGCCTCATACAGGTACGAGTTATCTTTTGTACCATCGCGGAATAGTTAATTTGGTTGCCGCTTGCCGACGACAGAACTTCTGTTACTGAGTGGCATAGCGTTGAGAGGATGTCTTCTGTGCTAATCACTTTGCTTTTCGCCATTTTTGGTCTCATAGTTACTTCTTATTATTAATAGTAGCCAAGCTACTGAATTTATCACTGACTATCCAGCATAAAATGCTAAAATAGCGAGATTATTTTCAAAGAGAGATTAAATGTGACGGGCAAAGACAGTATTTATGCCACTGAGCAAGCAGTAAAAGATTTCACTTTCGACGCCAATGTCGTCGAAGTGTTTCCAGATATGATCCAGCGCTCAGTGCCGGGCTACGCGACAATAGTAAGCACAATGGGCAAACTTGCGGGTACTTACGCGCAAAGTAACTCAAACTTATATGACTTAGGCTGCTCTTTAGGCGCGGTCACGCTAAGCATGCGTAGAAATATAGATAAAGAAAACTGTCATATCATTGCCGTGGACAATTCACAGCCTATGGTAGAGCGCTGCCAACTGCATCTAAAAGGCTTTAAATCCGACGTCCCAGTCTCGGTCACTTTAGGTGATATCAATGAAATAGAGATTAGCAATGCATCTGTCGTTGCGATGAACTTCACCCTACAGTTTATTCCACCAGAAAACCGCAAAGCGGTTCTAGAAAAAATATATCAGGGTTTGAAACCTGGTGGTGTACTGCTATTAAGTGAAAAAATCCGCGGTGAAAACGATACTAAAGACAACTTACTTATCGACCTTCACCACGACTTTAAACGCCACAATGGCTACTCAGAATTAGAGATCAGCCAAAAACGCAACGCGATTGAAAACGTGATGCGCACGGACTTGTTAAGTACCCATATGACAAGATTAGAAGCTATTGGCTTTAATCAAACTCAAGTGTGGTATCAGTGCTTTAACTTCTGCTCAATGGTAGCAATAAAATAGAGGCAATTATGAATCATTGGTTTACCGACTTTTATGCAACCATTGCGAAAACCCCTTTGAGCCATTGGCTAGAAACGTTGCCTGCGCAGCTTAGCCATTGGCAAAAAGAAGCCCAACATGGCGACTGGCCGAAATGGGAAAAAGTCATTAAAAATCTACCAGAGATCTCAACCACCCATGTTGATATAAAAACCAAGGTTGAGATAGGTACTGGCGAAGACGTCAATGAAGGTCATCAAAAGCAGTTAACGCATTTACTAAAACGCATGATGCCATGGCGTAAGGGACCATTTCATTTACATGGCGTCCATATTGATACTGAGTGGCGCAGCGACTGGAAATGGGACCGACTGCTCCCCCATATCAGCGACCTTCACGGCCGTAATGTATTGGATATCGGCTGTGGCTCTGGTTATCACTTGTGGCGTATGCGCGGTGAAGGCGCAGAGCTTGTTGTTGGCATTGATCCCTCCGATCTATTTTTATGCCAATTCCAAACGATTAAACACTTTAACCCCGATCCAAACGTGCATTTACTACCACTAGGTGTAGAGCAACTGCCTGAGTTAAAAGCATTTGATACTGTGTTTTCAATGGGCGTGCTATATCACCGTCGTTCACCAATCGACTTTTTAGCGCAGCTAAAGTCTCAGTTAAGAAAAGATGGCGAATTAGTGCTAGAAACACTTGTCATTGAGGGCGATGTAAATACAGTATTGGTGCCGACCGATCGCTACGCCAAGATGCGCAATGTCTGGTTTATTCCAAGCTGCGACGCATTAACATTATGGCTTGAGCGCGTGGGCTTCAAAGATATCAAGGTAGTAAACAAAGACGTCACGTCGTTAGACGAACAGCGCCAAACTCCTTGGATGGAAACAGAGTCGCTTGCTGATTTCTTAGATCCAAATGACACCAGCAAAACCATTGAAGGCTACCCCGCTCCGCTCCGTGCTATATTTATCGCGAAAGCGTAAAACCGGTAAGGGGCACCAGCCCCTTACTCATAAGACCCATCAAATTAAAATCATAAACCTATGATTTAGTTGTATTATTTTACAAATCTAAGGTTGACCCAAACATTCTTCGTTCATTACAATCACGCCACTATGCAGTTGCACTGCGTAGCTTGAATTAGACTATACAATAAGGAATTGTTAATGAAAAAGATGTCTCTTACCGCCCTCTTCATTTCTTCACTCGCGCTTAGTGGTCAAGCAATTGCTGACGATTTTATGATCACGAAAGAAAAACAACCTAGTCGGATGCTAGTATTAAGCTCAGCAGGCGGTCTTTCGACTACAGAGTTTTCTGTATTAAACATCGATTTAAGTGATATCCCATATGGAAGCAAAACGGGTACTATCACTGGAGTTAGCTATACTTCAGCGGGTTACGCCGATCCTGGCAATGAAACGGTGGAGCTTTGTTTCAGTCGTGCATACAGCACGGCACCTTTCAAGTGCATTGAAATTAATCCTAACGATTCAGGGAATACAGCTACGTTTAATGGTGAGGCATTTAAAGCGGGTATTTCAGCCTCTATCGTTCATAGAGTAGAAGCCACAGGCAACTTCCATTATGCAGAACCAAGTCAAAAAGAAAGTATTACTTTCCACTACAGCACTTATTAAAACGATTTAGCTAGTTTAGAAATAATGTAGGAGTCCCATAGGACTCCTACACGTTAACCAAGCGAACGCTTAGTTATTAACCCAATAGTTCACCTAACTGCTTGCTTACCGCATCAACAGCTTGTGTACCATCTAGTTTGTGATATTGCGTGTTACCAGCATCCGCTTCCGCACTGTAGTAGTCTACCAGTGGTTTTGTTTGCTCATGGTAAATCGCCAGACGTTTACGTACTGTCTCTTCAGTGTCGTCATCACGAATGATTAGGTCTTCACCCGTTACGTCATCTTTGCCTTCTACTTTAGGCGGGTTGTAAACGATGTGGTAAACACGACCAGAACCTGGGTGTACACGACGACCGCTCATACGCTCAACGATGATCTCATCTGCCACGTCAAATTCGATAACATGGTCAACTTTGATGCCATTTTCTTTCATTGCATCTGCTTGTGGAATTGTACGTGGGAAGCCATCAAGCAAGAAGCCATTTGCACAATCTTCTTTTGCGATGCGCTCTTTTACCAAGCCGATAATGATTTCATCAGATACTAGTTGACCTGCATCCATGACTTTTTTCGCTTCAAGACCCAACGGAGTCCCTTCTTTGATAGCAGCACGTAACATGTCGCCTGTCGAGATCTGAGGGATCCCATATTTGTCCATTAGAAATTGAGCTTGAGTACCTTTACCTGCACCCGGCGCGCCTAGCAAGATGATGCGCATAATTGAATCCTCGTTTGGAGTTATTGGTGTTTGTGTGGTGAATTTTTCCATATACGGTGCCGATCCTCAAGGAACTTATACTAATTGATAAGGAAGAATGGCAATTTTTCCGTCAAAAACAAAAAAGCTCCGCGATCTGCAGAGCTTTTGGTCAGAAATTAATCCTGATTATAAAAATGCACCTAGTGCTTTAACTTGGTCTAGCATGCGGCAAGAGAAGCCCCATTCGTTATCATACCAAGCCATCACTTTTACCAGCTTTCCATCTACTTTGGTTTGTGTCGAGTCAAACACTGAAGAAGCTGGGTTGTGGTTGAAATCGATAGAAACCAAAGGTAATTCATTGTACTCAAGGATTGCACTCATCGCGCCCTCAGCAGCCGCTTTGATTGCTGCATTCACTTCTTCTTTTGAAGTGTCACGCTTAGCAACAAACGTTAAATCAACCAGTGATACGTTGATGGTTGGCACACGAACCGCCATACCGTCTAGTTTGCCAGCAAGTTCAGGAAGCACTAAGCCAACCGCCTTTGCCGCGCCCGTTTTCGTCGGGATCATTGACTGAGTAGCACTACGCGCACGATATAAATCCGGGTGGTAAACGTCTGATAGATTCTGATCGTTGGTGTAGGCATGAATGGTTGTCATGCTACCTTGCTCAATACCAATAGTATCATTCAATACTTTTGCAATAGGCGCAAGACAGTTTGTGGTACAAGATGCGTTAGAGATAATGGTTGATTCAGCATTTAGTACTTCGCTGTTAACGCCATGAACAACCGTTGCATCCATATCTGTGCCCGGCGCAGATACAATCACTTTTTTCGCACCAGCTTCAATGTGTTTAGCCGCAGCTTCACGAGAAGTGAACAACCCTGTACATTCAAGCACGATATCAACGTTTAGCGCTTGCCAAGGAAGATTTGCAGGGTCACGCTCTTGCGTTAGCGTGATTTCGTCACCACCGATAACGAGTGTGTTGTCGTTAAGAACAACCTGCTCTTGAAAGCGACCATGTACAGAGTCAAATTGAGTCAAATGCGCGTTTACGTTTGCAGGTGCGAGATCGTTGATGGCAACGACTTTGATGTCTTTATTCTGACCTGACTCGTACAGTGCACGAAGTACGTTACGACCGATACGTCCATAGCCATTAATTGCGATATTAATCATGATAACTGTCCCCTAATCTATTTTACTTCACTTGCTTGTTTCGCAAGCGCTTCAATGGCTTGCCAGTCTTTGTTTGCGATAAGTGCTTTATCAAGCATCCAAGTACCGCCCACACATACCACATTGTCGAGTGCAAGATACTTAGGTGCAGTTGCCAACGAAATACCACCCGTTGGACAGAATTTTACTTGTGGAATTGGTCCGCCAATGGATTTAAGCATTGGTGCACCACCTGCAGCTTCCGCTGGGAAAAACTTTAAGAATTCAAAACCGTGACTTGCAAGCTTCATCACTTCGCTTGGCGTTGCAGCACCTGGAAGAAATGGAATACTTGACGACTTAGCCAGTTCTAATAATTCGTCATTAACACCAGGACTTACCATGAAGTCAGCGCCGGCTTCTACAGAGGCATTAAAGGTTGCCTTATCCACTACCGTACCAGTACCGACATAGGCGTCTGGTAAAGCCGCTTTAATGTCTTTTACCGCTTGCGCTGCCACCGGTGTACGAAGTGTCACTTCAAGTGCTTTCAAGCCACCATTAAACAATGCCGTAGCAAGCGGCACCGCGTCTTCTAGGTTATCAATAACGATAACCGGAACCACTGGTGCTGCTGACAATATCTCTTTAATACTCATGCTCACCCTCATTCCCACTGTTATTATTCTTCGATGCCAAATGAGCATGCACCTTGATCTGCACTGCTCACTACGTGTCTAAATCCTGAGAATAGCTCTCGACCCGTACCAAATGTTTGAGATTGCGGTGAGAGCTGTAATTCGCGCTGTGCCATTTCTTCATCAGAAACATGTAGCACTAATTCGCCTTTTGGTGCATTTAAGGTGATCAAATCACCTTCGTGTACTTTTGCAATTGCACCACCTTCAACCGCTTCCGGCGCAAGGTGGATCGCCGCAGGTACTTTACCCGAAGCACCAGACATACGACCATCTGTCACAATCGCCACTTTAAAACCTTGGTCTTGTAATGTAGCCATGACAGGTGTCAGTTTATGTAACTCAGGCATACCTTTCGCTTTAGGGCCTTGCTCTTTGATCACGGCAATAAAGTCTTGGTTAAGCTTGCCAGCACTAAAGGCTTCTTGTAATTCGCTTTGAGAGCTGAATACTTTCGCCGGTGCAGTCACCGTTTGGTGCTGCTCTTGTACCGCAGACACTTTAATCACCGCTTTACCCAAATTACCATTAAGTAGTTGCAAGCCGCCTTGCTTGTTAAATGGATTTGCTACTGGGCGAAGTACTTCTTCATCCAGTGAATTCTCAGGTACTGGTACCCACTTCACTTTGGCAGGGCCTTGATTGTCGCTGATAATCACATTGCTGTTGATATCCAGTAGTGGCTCCATCGTGTAAGCATCAAGTCCTTCACCCACAATCGTCTTTACGTCATTGTGTAAGAAGCCGCCATCTCTTAATTCACGCATTAAGAAACCCATGCCACCAGCCGCTTGGAAGTGATTTACGTCGGCATGACCATTTGGATAGATACGTGTTAACAAAGGCACTACTTCAGACAAATCCGCCATGTCTTTCCAAGTGATTTGAACACCAGCCGCTTTTGCCATTGCGACTAAGTGAATGGCATGGTTGGTAGAGCCACCAGTAGACAACAGCCCGACCAAGCCATTAATCACGGTTTTTTCACTCACGATATCCGCAAGTGCATTGCCGCTTTTACCGTCAAGTAGCTGAGTTAGCATGGTCTCAACCGCACTCGCCGTTAAGCCATCTCTTAATTCTGTGTATGGATTGATAAACGAGCTACCAGGTAAATGAAGACCCATGATCTCCATTAGCATCTGATTCGAGTTTGCCGTACCGTAGAAAGTACAAGTACCTGCACTGTGATATGAAGCACTCTCAGCTTCAAGTAACTCTTCGCGGCTGACTAAGCCCTGTGCAAACTTTTGACGAATGCGCGCCTTTTCTTTGTTCGGGATCCCAGATTGCATCGGGCCTGCTGGTAAAAAGAAAATGGGCAAATGACCAAAAGACAAAGCACCGATTAATAGTCCTGGGACGATTTTGTCACATACACCAAGACAGAAAACCCCATCGAAGACATCGTGTGATAATGCCACCGCTGTTGACATGGCAATTACGTCACGAGAGAACAAAGACAGTTCCATGCCATCGCGACCTTGGGTAACCCCGTCACACATAGCAGGTACACCACCCGCTACTTGTGCAGTCGCGTCAAACTTGTTTGCCACTGCTTTAATTAAATCTGGATATTCTTTATAAGGTTCGTGCGCAGACAACATGTCATTGTACGAATTGATAATTGCTAGGTTCGGTTGCTCGTCTTCTTTTAGACGAGTCTTATCACTGCTTGAGCAAGCAGCCATTACGTGTGCTAGGTTTCCACAGCCCAGTCCTGCTCGTACGCGCGTTTGTTTTTTTGCTTGTTGGATTCGAGCTAAATAGGCTTGACGTGTTGCTTTGCTTCGCTCAATGACGCGTTCGGTGACTTCCTGAATTCGTGGATGCAACATATTACTGACTCTCTAGTGTTAGAGGAAAAAGGCTCTGCACGATTACCAGCATTCGTGGTAATCCTTGTACAGAGCTGCTTTGATTTACCCGTTCAAAGGTACGCTATCAGGTTGTCTCTCACCCCAACCTGACACCGGTGTCACTATATTTACGCATAAAGCTGACACCGGTGTCAACCCTTCTTATAAATTTAGTCTAACTTTTTAAAATGACCAAATTATAACCACTTAAAACTTTGCCGATATCTGTAGTCTTAAAATCATTACCTAACTGATTTTATTAGTAATTATTATGACAAAAAGAATAATATTAATGATTGAGCGAAATCATTATTTGATAGCGAAGTTATCAATGAGCCTTAACTTGGCAACATGAGCTTTAATCTATGGGTCAGCGAGCCTGATTATCGCGACATAAATCTGCGCATTTATCTAGTCCTAGCTTTACGTAGAATAATTTACAAAGGAACTGCAATATTCCCTAGTAGCTGCGAAAATAAAAAGCCCAACGGCTAAGCGTTGGGCTTTGGGGCAAGTATAAAAATTGAAAAAGTTATGAATTCGAGCGCGCTTTCGTCGACTCTCGAGTGATAAGTTTAGCTTCTAAAACTTGCTGAAACGGTGCTTCTTGCGGCTGAGATATATGCTTAATCAGCTCTTCTACCGCTATCCGAGTCATTTCTTCCACAGGCTGTGCTATTGTCGTCAGACCCGGCCAAATATGCCTTGCGATAGGTGCGTTATCAAACCCAGCAATAGATAACTGCTCGGGCACTTTGATCTCTCGCTGTGTAGCAAGTTTTAACACAGCCGCAGCCATGTAGTCGTTTGATGCAAATACAGCCGTTGGCCTTGGCTCTAGGTCCAATATGGCTTTTGCACTGTCTGCACCTGAGTGATAACTAAAGTTACCTTCTGCAACTAACCGCTCTCGATATTCAATACCATGCTTTGCCAGTGCTTTTTGGTAACCAGAAAAACGATTTTCTGTGGCACTGTGATCAGGGTGACCTTTAATAAAGGCAATTTCGGTATGACCTAAATTAATCAAGTGCTCAGTTAACTCAAAAGCGCCCTGCTCGTCATTACTGCGAATTGAAATCGAGTCATCGCCTTCAATGGCTGAAGCAACGCGTGCATAAGGAATATTGCGCTGCTTTAAAAAAGCAATAAGCTCGTTGGAGTCCGAAAATGGCGGAGTAAGCACAATACCGTCAAGTCTCGATGTGGTAAGCAGCTGATCAACATTGTCGATAAGGTCTTGGCCGCGCAGTTCACAAGGATGTATCAATAAATTGTAACTATGCTTCTGACACGCTTCCAGCGCACCACTTTGCACTCGCGTGATATAGCTTTTTGATGGGTTGTCGTATAAACAACCGATGATAAAGCTACGATTTTGTGCCAAACCGCGTGCAATAGGATTAGGCTTGTAATTCAGCTCTTCAAAGACCTTCAGGACTTTTTCCCGCGTTGCTGGACTAACATTTGGCTCGTTATTTAATACCCGAGATACTGTCTTTTTAGACACTCCGGCATATTCGGCAACGCTATTAATAGTTACTTTTTTCATCGATTTACCCTTAAGCCCGGCGTCGCTCATGAATACATGCTGCTGCGCCAATCAGTGGGATATTATCTTGTACCACCAAAGTAACTGGAATTTGGCTCGTGTACTGTGACATCATGCCTTTTTCGGTAAAGCGTTCAACAAAGCTACTTGCTTGTAATCGCGCTTTCATCCGCGGCAAGATCCCACCACCTATATAAACACCACCTAAGGCACCAAAAGTCAGTGCTAAATCGCCTGCTACGCTCCCCATCCAGTCACAGAAGTGACCCAATGTTGCGTCACAAACCTTGCACTCTTTCGCGAGCGCACTGATCTGCGCCGCATTAAGATCTTTAGCTTGCTCACCACGCACTTCTGCCATGGCTTTGTAGAGTCTCGCAATACCTGGGCCTGAAAACACCGTCTCGACTGAAACATGTTGAATACTCGCGCGCAGTACCGTTAACAGCTCTTTATCTAAGGCAGTAACCGGTGCAAGTGAGATATGTCCCGCTTCACAGCTCATCACCGCGCTGCCATTAATATCTCTAGCAAGACAAGCCGCACCAAATCCAGTGCCAGGACCCATTACACCGATATTTGCACCTAGCTCAGGCTGGCCTTGCTTAATCACTAGGTTTTTCTCTAGTGCTAAGTAGGGCGCCGCATAGGCAAAAGCGGCAAAGTCGTTGATCACGGCAAGTTCGGTAAAATCGAACTGGGCTTTGATGTCTTCGGAATTAAAATGCCAACCTAAATTAGTTAAATGAACTTGCTGAGATTTGATAGGACCGGCAACCGCGAGACAGGCTCGGCTTGGCTGCGCTACAGGTAGCTCAGTTAAATATTTTTGGATAGCGGATTCAAAAGACTGGAATTCAGCACTAGGAAAAGTGGCTTGATGCGTAATTACAAAATGGTTAGTTCGCGTATCAAAATCTGACACGATTGCAAATCTGGCGTTTGTTCCCCCGATGTCGGCAACGACAATCGGCTCAAACGGCACGGATGAATGGCTTGTTGTCTGGCTCATATTATTATCTCTTTATCACTGCGATTATGCTTGGGCTAACATCAGGGCTGCCAGCACACGTCCTGCAATTTATTGTCTCAACTAGCCAAAATTTGCACGCCTTGGCTTTTGCTCTTACCTGTTATTCTGTTAATTTGGTAAAAAAATGCTGCCCTTGGCATAGGGCAGCCAAATACGTTTTGACAACAAAATGATAAAACATCGACATTATGACACCGGTGTCAGACTGTATCAATAAAAATTTGCAAATTCAGTGAAATTGGTTGAAAAAAAAATTGAATGACTGACAATGTCACTGTCTTAAGCGTTGAGAAGAACATGAAAGGTAAAGCAACTTCATTTGATATCGCCCATTATGCTGGCGTTTCGCAATCTACGGTGTCGCGCGCCCTAAGAAATAGCCCTTTGGTTAACGAAGAAACTCGTCGTCGCGTTCATGAGATTGCTAAAAAGCTTAACTATAAGGTCGATAAAAACGCGAGTAATCTGCGCACTCAGCAAAGTAGTACATTAGCTTTGCTGTTATTTGAAGATCCCACAGAAGATGAGTCGCAAATTAATCCGTTCTTTTTAAGTATGCTTGGCAGTATTACCCGAGCGTGTGCAAAAGAAGGCTATGACCTTTTAGTATCGTTCCAATCGACGAGCAGTGATTGGCATGCCGATTACGAGGATAGTCACCGTGCTGACGGGTTAATTTTACTAGGCTATGGTGATTACATCGATTACCAGTCAAAGTTACAAACTCTACTCGATAACCACACAAAGTTTGTTTGTTGGGGGGCAACGGTTGATAACCGTCCAGACCTAACTGTGAGTTGCGACAATTACGGTGGTGGTGTATTGGCTGCAAAGCATTTAATTGACATGGTCAGAACAGATTGTGCGTTTATTGGCGATGCTTCGGATCACAGCCCAGAATTTTTTACGCGCTTTAAAGGCTTTAGAGACACCCTTAAAGCAAAAGGTATCGAGGTAAGCGACCGTAAGATGGCAAATGCGATTTCCACAGAAGACTCTGGGTATCATGCAACTCGCTCCTTAATCGCCAACAATGTTAAATTTAACGCGCTTTTCGCTGCTAGCGATCTTATTGCTATTGGCGCGATTAAGGCGCTTCAAGAAGCAGGCGTTCGCGTGCCTCATGATGTGCATGTCGTTGGCTTTGATAACATTGCTGCAGCGGGTTATGTTTCTCCCTCTTTAACTACGGTGCAGCAAAACACCACATTGGCAGGACAAATGCTGGTCGATAACCTACTTACACTTATCCGAGGTGAAGCCGTAGCCTCTACTCTCTTGCCGCCCAAACTTATTATTAGACAATCTTCGCGATAGCTTGGGCCTGTTTGACCTTTGCTGTTTGCTGCAAAAACAAACTTGAAAGATAAACAGGCCCTAGATCTTCAGCGGAATCGAATAAAAAATGCCGAACTCATCTTCGGCATTTTTTATGTGTTTACTTACTGTTTGTTATTTCAGTTTACTTTCTACGATTGGGTAGTGATCCCACACTTGTTTTTCATTAAGAGAGCGCACTAACTTTACGTATTCAGCATGTGTCCAAGCCAAAGGCGTCGCCGAGTTGGTTCCTTCGCCAAGTTGATAGCCAAAGGTATTTTTACCCACACCATCCCATACTTGCTCAGGTAACATCATGCCTTCATTGGCAAAGTGCTCCATCCCCTTCACATAAGTATTTTGTATTTTGCTCTGCTCATCCGCACTCAACTCACCATCGAGCAGCGCCAGCGCAATATCATAGTGACCACGCTCTCCGGTAAAGAAAGGCCACACTCGACCGCGTTGGCCATCGGTATTCTGACCATTTTCGGCATAATTAATACCGCGCTTCTCGTCTTCACCATAACCGTCGTTACCGTAACGGCGGTACCCCGGATAACTATTAACATCACCATCAAATTTAAAGCTATATTTTACTCTTAAGTTGTCAGCTATCGATTCATCATCGTATTCAGGCATGGTGGCCACGATGCTCGGGGCGTCAGCCCCTCTAACCCCGTAACGCACAAGTTCTAAAAAGCCACCGTCGATGATCTGCTTCTTATCCATTCCGCTGCGGCCATTGTTGGCATTTAAGGTCGTACTGGAATTAGGGTTTTCGTCTTGTCCAATACGGAAGAAATATTGACCGTCACTGTGTTTGCTTTGCAGACTCCCTTTGGTTGTGAACATGAATGACTCAACATCACGATTGTACTGCTGCGCCGTCGCAAGGAATTTCTCTTGTCCCGCTTCATCACCGGCCAATTTAGCAATGTCGCTCGCCGTCACCAGGCCTGCAATGATTGCCGCGGTAGTCGATGGTGAATAGCCATTTTGCTCTTCCCAACGCTCTTGTTGTGTCGCAGGCGGTGTGATTTGCGTGTCATTCCACAAGATTTTAGCCAGTCCTCCTTCAACTAAGAAATTAGCCGCAGGCTTTAACATCTTATTGTACCAATAAACCAGTCTATCATCGCTTAGCACACCCGCTTGCCACAGTTTCCATGCCAGCATGATTGGCATTGCCGTTTGGTCAAGCTGTACACCAACCCACTCAAGCTCGCCATCTACATGCGTTTTTTGTAAGAACCAGCCAGTATCACCATGGTTACCCGGTGTTTTATCCGTAACTTGCACTTTTTCTAGATACTCGAAAGCAGTGAGTGCTGTTTGTGTATCTCCCATCGCCAAAAATGCCATCGCTACTTGATAAAAATCACGCACCCATACTGCTTTATAACCGGTATGACCTTGCTCTGCTGGCACTGTGTCACCCCACGGATTTGACAACGATGCGATCAGCGCACCGGCATGGGTTTTATCTTCTTGCGCCTTAAGCACTAGTGCACTGGTGTAAAGTAGCTTGCCGTTGTCTGCGGTATTTGCCGTCATGGACTTTAGTGGCGCTAAACTGTCGAGATAATCTTGCCAGCCCGTCGCTTCGCCTTGACCATTATAATCAGCCAGTACCTTATCGTAACCTTTGGCTAATGTAGCTGCCCCCTCTGCAAAGCTCTGCTGCTGAGAATGACCAAAACTCAGGGTAAGGTCAAAGGTGCTGCTTCCCTTTACTTGCCCTAAGTTTGCCAACCAGTTAACGTTGCCACTCTCTTTACCTGTAGACGCATAAGCTTGGGCTATATGTCCTGTAGTCTCAAGTGCCGCTAAATTATCGCTGGTGCCAGTAAAACCAACAGATGCTTCAACAAAGCCAGTTTTGCTCTGCAAAGAGAGATAATTCTTACCTTCCCATGCTAACAAACCTTGCTCTGTCACTTTTGCAAAATCGTTTAAGCCATTGTTATTCACATATGGGTTAACGTTCACAAAAGCTTGTACATCTTTGAGAGCAGTGTCTACTTTTGCTCTAACAAACAAGGTTTGTCCGTCAGGATCGGTAAAAATATGCTTTTCAAGGGTAAAGCGGCCTTGTTTATCCTTGCTTAAAATTTTGTAAGCCAGCGATAACGGTCGTCCATTGGCATCTTTATAAAGATAGTCAATCGTGACATCTAGGGCGTCAGTATCAGATTCTTTCACTGCAAAGCCGTCACCCACGATGATGAATTGCATGTCTTTGATCTGCGCTTGGTGAATAAGTCCAAACATGGTCTCTGTGATCATCCCTTTTGCAACAGAAAACCATACCTTTGAAACTGCTTTAGTAGCCGTAGAATCACTGTACCTGCCGTCTTCGTACGCTTCGTACGACGTACCAATCCCCGTTTTTCCAGAGTATGACCAATAAGGTTTAACGCCAGGTTCACCTGGTGCCGTCAGGGTTTCATTGCCAGATTGCTGTGATCCGCAACCCATGAGGCCAGCACTTACCAGAGCAAGTGCAATTGTTGATAGTTTAATCATCTCGTTCTCCTTATTGAGCCTTTATCGTGACTCTTGAAACAGCTAATGCAGCGAGTAAAAATGACACGCCTCCGATGACGAGTGCAAATATCGGTTGGTTATCAAAACCATGACGTAGAATTAGACCTAGAATACTGGCGGCGAGTAATTGTGGGATCACGATAAAAAAGTTAAAGATCCCCATAAATACACCCATTTTGTTGCTTGGCAAAGCGTTACTTAACATCGCGTAAGGTAATGACAAAATAGATGCCCAAGCAAAGCCAATGCCCACCATTGGCAACCAAAGTAATGTGGGGTCACCAATAAATTTGAAGCTAATTAAAGACACAGCACCAAAAAACAAGTTAGCTGCATGTGCCCCTTTGAGACCAATGTGCTTAACCATGAATGGGATCACCATTGCAGCAATAGCAGCAAAGCCATTGTAAGCTGCAAATAACACCCCAACCCAATCAGCACCATCGTTATAAAGTTTGCTCGTTACATCTGACGTACCATAGTGATGGCTCGTCACCGCTGAGGTAGTGTAGATCCACATGGCGAATAGCGAAAACCAGCTAAAAAACTGCACCACAGCAAGCTGCTGCATGGTCTTTGGCATCGTAAATAAGTCAAAAATAACATGATAAAAACCATTACTTACACGCTGTTTTTGCTGCATCACATGCGCAATGACAAATACAATTGCAAAAGCGATGAGCAGCCCGCTAAGCAAATAAAGCTCTTTTTCAAGGCCAAGAAGTGCAACGGCAAGCAACACAATAACGCCAATGAAACCACTCACCGCACTGCCTTTTATAAAGTTCACAGGTAGGTCTGACAGTGTTGCGCTTTGCGTATTCGTTTGCGCTTGTTCAAAAGCAGCGAGTTGCTCAGGACTATATTCTTTCGTTTTTAAAATCGTCCATAATACGGAGATGAACAGGATAGCTCCCCCCCAGTAAAATGCGTATTTTACCGAGTCAGGGATTTGTCCAGCAGGTGCTGTATTACTCACCTCAAACCAATTGGTCATCATCCAAGGCAGCGCAGACGCGACCACGGCACCAACCCCAATGAAAAAGCTCTGCATCGCATAACCTGTAGCACGTTGCTTTTCATTCAGATTATCACCTACTAATGCTCTAAACGGCTCCATCGTGACGTTGATCGACGCATCCATGATCCACAGCATACCCGCCGCAATCCAAAGCGTTGGAGAATTGGGCATGATAAAAAGCGATAGCGTGGTGAGAATAGCCCCCCACAAGAAAAATGGTCTTCTACGGCCAAGTTTTCCCCATGTTCTATCACTCCAATAGCCAATAATTGGTTGCACGATTAAACCCGTTAAGGGCGCTGCAACCCACAATATAGGGATGTCATCGACCTTTGCACCAAGGGTTTGAAAAATACGGCTCACGTTGCCGTTTTGTAGTGCAAAACCAAATTGGATCCCAAGAAACCCAAAGCACATATTCCATATCTGCCAAAAACTGAGTTGTGGTTTTTGTTGTTCTTGTTGCATAGGTTACTTCTCTAATTGATAAACTGCGCTGGCAAGCGGCGCTAGCGTAATCGTTGCGTTGGCATGCTCGCCATCAGCTGTTGGTTGTAATTGTAAAGTCGGGTGTGACTCTAAAATATCGTTATAAGTACCCTGCCAGTCTTTAGGCAGATTGACGGTGACTGTTTGTTCTTGTTCTGCATTAAAGTTGCTCACGACCAACAGCTTTTGTTGACCTAATTTACGGCCAAATGCCATAACTGTTTCAGCATTGCTTGACATCTCAGCGCTCAGAACGACTTGCTGGTATTCACCAGCAGCAATCGCCGGCTGCTTTGCAAGGTTAAGTAATTTGACGTAGTAATTACGAAGCGCCTTTTGCTCATTTGACAGTAACGCGCCATCAAATTTTCCGTTATTCATCCATTTTTGATGTTCGGGTACACCAATATAGTCAAAGATACTGGTTCTGCTTGGACTGCCGAACCCTGCATGCTCAGAGCCATCTTCCCCTAATGTTTGTCCAAAATAGATCATCGATGGCGCTGTGCTTATCAGGTGACTAACCACCATAGCGGGTTTACCTTTTAGCGGATCGCCTACAAATTCAGGGCTTGCGATACGCTGCTCATCATGGTTTTCTAAAAAGTGCAACATATGTGGGGCAATATCGGCTACCGATAGATGACTATCCAATACGGCTTGGGCACTACCTTTGCCTTGCATTAACACCTTTAACGTGTCGTAGAAACCCACTTTGTCGTAGAGGTAATCCATCTTCCCTTGCTTGATATACGGGCGATATAAAGTGGGGTTATAGACTTCTGCAAGCAAGAAAGCTTCAGGATTTTTTGTTTTAATCGAAGAGTTTAGGAAGCTCCAAAACTCTACTGGCACCATTTCCGCCATATCGTAACGGAAACCGTCTACGCCCTTTTCTAACCAAAAGTGCGTAATGGCTTGAAATTTGTACCAACTATCTGGCAATTGCTTGTGTTGCCAAAATTCAAAATGTGCACGGTAATCCTGCTGAGCATAATCGTCAGGCAGGCGTTCGAAATCGTAGCTACCGTCAGGCTTCACCCCGTAATTCACTTTGACGGTTTCATACCAATCATTAATATCAGGCTTTGCCGCACGAGCACCGTTACCGGTCCACTTTGCTGGATTTTCTGCAAATTTGCCATCCGCCAATGGATGAGATCCACCACCTAACACCTGATAGCCTTCACTCGTTGGTACTGTAAATTCCTCACCAACCACGTAATAAAAGTTATTGTCCCTAGCATATGCAACTTGCGTGTCGTCATTCGCGCCAAAATCGACAGTTCCTTTAGGCGCACCGAGTGACTCATAGTTACGAGCGACATGGTTTGGCACAATATCGATGATCACTTTCAAGCCGGCGTCATGTGTACGTTCAATTAAGGCTTCAAATTCAGCCAGTCGCGCAGAAGGATCGTTCGCAAGATCAGGGTTAACGTTATAGTAATCTTTTATTGCATAAGGTGAACCCGCTCTGCCTTTTACAACATCAGGATCATCTTGGCTGATCCCATACTTACTATAATCCGTCACTACTGCGTGATGGAGCACGCCGGTATACCAAACATGGGTCACACCCATCGCCTTAATTTGTTGTAATGCGGTAGGAGTAAAATCAGAAAACTTGCCTACGCCGTTTTCCTCTATTGTTCCCCAAGGTTTGTTCACCGCTTTGGTGTTGCCAAAGAGCCTTGTGAATACTTGATAAACAACAGGTTTGCTCACTGGCGCCACTTCCGATTGCAATGTCATTTGTTCGGTTTTTTTATCAACTGGCTTGGGGCCACAGCCGCTTAAACTCACTGCACCACCCAAAAGCGCTGACACAGCCAATAGTAGAGATTTATTTTTCATAGTGTTGTCATAATGCTGTTTTAAAAGAGTCTACTTGCGTAAACGAACGTACTGAACCCATCACATATGTATTCAGAGAGACCCTTAATTAGATTTTATTTATAACGATTAATACCAAGTTACTTGTGAACATTTGCCGCAAAGCTTTCTAGCTCCATTCGGTGATCTTTAAAATTCAATCCACATCGTCTGATGAAGTCATTCACTTTTTCGATGCTATGTTGGTTTGCTAGGGCATTGCCTGACTTAAGCTGAGCTTGTTCTGGGTAGATACCATAACCTGCCAATAAACAATGCCAGCTGACTGAAGGGTAATATTGGTCAACGTTTTGGCGAACTAATTCATCCGATAAGTTGTTACCAGAAACCCAAGTCTGTATAATTTGATAGAGTGACCGCGATAAGTGGTTATTGTTGGCATTATCAAGCCAGTAGTTGGTGTCAGTACGACTATTCACACGATAATGAGCGACGATATAGTCTCGAATAGCCTGATACCGTTCGCTCAAAGCGCGGTTGTGTTTATCTCTGTTACCATCGGTAAAGCCCGCATCTTGGTAGCATTCAATAAAGCTCTGAACGGTTTCTTGGACTATATGCAAAGCGGTTGCTTCTAAAGGTTCTATGAATCCTTGAGATAAACCAATCGCTATACAGTTTTTACTCCAGTGCGCTTTAACTTGCCCGACTTTCATTTTTATATGTCGAGCTTCTACTTCTGAGTCCAACAAACCCAAAGCAGCCCTTAGCTCGGTTTCGGCTTGATCCGCATTACAGTAACGTTGACTATAAACATAACCGTTACCGATACGATTCGTTAATGGAATGTGCCAAGACCACCCAAATTGACGCGCAACAGATTGTGTTTCGGAGCGAATAGTGTCAAGTTGCTTGGTAGGTATAACGACCGCAGCGTCGTTAAATAAATTGGACTCGAATGACTCGAAACCCACGCCTAAAGTGTGTTGTAGCAGTAAACTTTTGAAGCCCGAGCAGTCAATAAAAATATCACCAGCGATTTCCGTACCATCCGACCTTATCAGTGCCGCAATATCACCATCAACGTGTTTTCGAACGTCGGTAATTGTGGCATCAATGTGTTTTACATTAAACTCAGCCGCTTTGCGAGCCAACAACTGGCCAAGCAAAGCTGAGTCAAAGTGATAACCATAATTAATTTCGAATGGGAAGCTTTCTGCAGCAATTGGGGATTTATTTAAATCAGCCAAGTGAGTTGCTAAAAAAAAGTGGTCTGGATGGCCCTCTACGTCAATCGCCTTACGCCGAACAAAGCTGTTATGAAAAAAAGCCGGTGCACTGTAGTCATCAGGTTGTGCAGGAAATGGGTGAAAATAGCTAGAAAACCCAGGTTTTGTCGACCAATCTATAAACCGAATGCCATTTTTATAGGTCGCATTACAAGCCGGCATCCACTCGGCTTCCGAGATACCTAAATAGTCCATAAATCCTTTGAACTGCGGAGTAGACCCTTCACCAACACCAATAGTTCCGATGCTAGAAGATTCAACCACAGTGATTTCTATCGCTTTATCTGCCCAGCTTTTTGCCATCATATTCGCGGCCATCCAACCTGCAGTTCCACCACCTAAAATCACTATTTTCTGATTTTTCATCGCCTTCGCACCTTAAACCTATTAAAAACCACGTATTGAAAGTGAAACAAACATATCAATTTAGATAATTGATGATAACCACTCATTACACAGTGAGCGACTATAAAAAAGCCACCAAAGCAGGTGTTACTTTGGTGGCCATGAATGCTTGCTAATAATTAGAAGCTATAGTTGAACCCTAAATAATACTGGCGACCAAACTCTTTGTACTCACCAGTGGCAAGTGCAGTACCATAATTAGTGGTATTTGGCTCATCAGTTAGGTTATTAACCTGTAAGACGGCTTCCAAACCATTCTCAAAGTTGTACGATGCCTGCCAATCAACAACAGTATATTCATCAGCCCAAGCTAGAGAAGAGCCTCCTGGTGAAGCCCCTTCATATACATACTCATCACGGTAACGGATATTCAGGTGTGTTGTGAACGAATCTATGTTCCAAAATACCGTAGCACTCCATACATTTTTTGAGAGACCAGGGAGTGGCAGTTGCTGATCAGGGAAGTTACCACCGCCATCTACCGTTGTTTCGCTCTCGGTATATGAATAGTTAGCGTTAAAACCTAAGCCCGAAAAGACACCCGGTAAATTATCAAACATCGTGGTATAAGCCAGCTCAATACCTCTTATGTATCCACCTTGATCATTGTTCTGAGTCGTTTGGTATTGACCTGCAACAAACCCATCTGGTACCTCTAGGCCAATATCAGCCCAGTCAACCTCACCTTCTTGATAAGTAATACTTTCAATCAAAGATTCAATATCTTTCCAGAATATCGCGGCAACAAAAGCACCACCATCTTCAAAGTAACGCTCATAAGATAAATCAATTTGAGTCGCTCTAAACGGGTCTAAATTTGGGTTACCTTTTGACCACACATTATAACGAGGACTAGTACCATCATTTGCGGTGTCAGCCCAAGACCCTGCACCACCTCTAAGCTGGTAGACAGGTGGACGGCCAATAACTTCTGCAGCTGCAAACCTAATTTGGTCCGTGTCACTCACTCTGAAATTGAGGTTTAGTGAAGGCAATGTGTCCGTATACTCAGGGCCGTAATTAACATGGCGATAATCGGTTCTTTCAACGCCATTATCATCGATGATTGAGTCACCAACTTCATCGCCTTGGATCTGTTGAATGCCTATTGATTTCGTATCAGTTCTTACTACTCGAACGCCAAAATTACCCGTCACTGGTATGTCGGCAATTTCGGTATCTATATTTGCCATAATATAACCGGCTAATACTTCTTCTCGAACAGCGCCACTTTCAATGAGCGTCCAATTGTGACCCCAAGTTTGCTGTGCCTCATAATTGCCCGGACCAAATACTTCGTTAGCGATACCTTCAAGGTCTAGTTCCAAGTATTGGAAACCTCGAGTATCTCTAACCGAAACATATCCCGTCAAATCGTGAGGAATACACGGGTGGTTCTGATCATTAAATTCACAGCCTTTGTTCGTGACGATGGTGCCATCCGGTAACTGGTAACCATTTTGGCCTTCGCGTGCGCCCCATCTAAATGTCGAGCGTTGATCCGTAAATTCACGGTCAGACCAACGCGCACCAACTTCAATCGAAGAAATAAAGCTGTTCTCAATAAAATACTTAAAATCAACCTTAACGCTATCTAACTCGTCTGTGTACTTGTGAGGAAATTGTTCCCAATCACCCAGTCGCATATTAGATAGGTCGGTATACCCATTGCCAAGTGTTAACAGCGGTGAGTCTTTCTCTCTTTGTTCGAAAGAAAAGGTTTGATTTCTTAATTCTTGCCAAGTGTTAACTAACGTTCCATCTTCCAGTGTAGAAGTACCGTATTCATATGCATGCATTGAAGCAATCATATCTCTACGCGTTTTTTCCCCTTCACTATGAGCCCAGTCGAACTTTAATTCCCACGAATCTGTCGTGTATTGCAAGTTTAAGCCAAAGCTGTCGGTGGTTGAATCCGTTGATTGGTCTTCAGAGCGCATCTCAACCCATGGGCCATTGGGATCAGTAATAGTCACATCCCCAGCAACTAGAAAACCGTCTTTAACAACTGCATTATCAACCGAATACAACGAGTTAATATCTTTTGAGAATCCTTCAATATTTAAGCCGCTCTTTTTATCTTCCGATTCAAACTTAGAATGGAAATAATCAAATTGGACTTTGAATGCGTCTGTTGGCTGATACACCAAAGTGCTTAACAGGCCAAGTCTTTCATCGCTGCCTTTGGCTGAACGATATTGAAAGCCATTGACCGAACGCTCTTCTGTACCATCACCATCAAAATCTTGAGAGCGTGTAGGAGCATGCGCTGAGATATCAATTGCGTTATTTGGTTGGTTTAGATACGCCCCACCAATAGCAAAACCAAGTGTCTCATTTAGGAATTTACCTCGGTATGAAAAACTAATACGTTCGCCTGTTGAATCCGCGCCCACATCTGATGCAGCATCATTGTAGGAATATCTTACCGAAGAATTAAAATTATGCTCTTTTTCAGCATCGAGAGGGTTTGCCGTTTTAAGTTCAACCGTAGCCGCAACACCGCCTTCAATCAGCGACGCTTTTGGTGATTTATACACTGCGGCTTGATTAATTAATTCTGACGGATATTGGTCGAATGAAATCCAGCGACTACCTGCAGTATATCCACTGGTACTCGCCTGCTCACGTCCGTTTAATGTGGTTTGAATAAAGTCGCCGTTCATCCCGCGAATATTAAGTTGCGAAGATTGCCCACTTGCTCTTACCGCGGTGATCCCAGGTAGACGGCTCAACGAGTCAGCGATTGATACGTCAGGTAAGGAAGCTAAGTCTCCAGCATCAACTACTTCTGCAATGGTGTCGCTAAATCTTTTTTTATCGATTGAGGCGATGATACTGCGCGAGATACCTCGAACTTCGATCACCTCAACGTTTTTTTCTTCATTATTAGCAGTGTTATCTTCAACAGGAGCAGCATGGCTCACACCTGCAGCAATCAGCGCAAGCGTTAGCATACTCGGTTTGAACTTAGACATAATGTTTTATCCCAATTAACCATATTATATTGTGCGATTTGTTCATCTGGCGTGCAAACTGATGGAAAAACAAACGAGCACAGTTGTTGTCAGTCAAATACTAGCGGCTGATTAAATTTGTAAACAACTTTATGCATACGTATTCAAAGCTAGTGCATTTCAACGAAATTTACAGGTTTTTTACAGGAATAAAACTCAACTTAATGATATATAAATAGTTTTATTGGGTAAGGTCAAAAGGCCGACCACATTTATTTACCAGCTTTAATTTCACTAAATCTTAACTTTCACGGGCTATTATTGTCGACTGAACACCAAAATATCCTCAACATGTAATCTATAGCTATACTTAAGTTAAATTGGTCTTACCAAAAATTCACTCTTACAAAGCTTTATTTGTCTGGTTATTCCCTTTTAAAGGTCAATATTGGTAAATTTATTTTATAAAATAAAATTATGTGAATGAGTTATCATAAATTCACCTCACAAAACCTGCATACGTATGCAGGTTTTTTACACCCCACCGAGCATGACGTATTCTTTGGCAAAATTAGTGGTGAAAGTGCCCAGCATAGTATTTACTTGATACTCAGCACTGCCACAGAATAAACACGCACATAGCCTGGAGAAAGTGCATGGCAAATAATGAATGGTGGAAAGGCGCGGTTATCTATCAAATATATCCGCGTAGCTTTCAAGACAGTAATGCAGACGGTATTGGCGACTTACAGGGTATTATTCAGCGACTAGACTACATTAAATCGCTTGGTGTTGATGCAGTATGGATTTCACCATTTTTTAAATCGCCAATGAAAGACTTTGGCTATGATATTAGCGACTATCGCGATATCGATCCTATGTTTGGTACACTCGACGATTTTGATACGCTTATTAGTGAAGCACATAAACGTGATATTAAGATCATTATTGATCAGGTACTTAGTCATACCTCAAATCAACATCCGTGGTTTGTCGAAAGTCGTGAAGACAACACAAATGATAAAGCAGATTGGTATGTATGGGCCGATGCCAATCCAGACGGCAGTCCACCAAACAATTGGCTATCCATTTTTGGTGGTGTTGCCTGGCAGTGGGAGCCTAGACGTTGCCAATATTACCTGCACAACTTTCTAACTGAGCAGCCGGATCTCAACTTTCATCACCCTGAAGTACGTAAAGCCGTACTAGATAACGTCGAATTTTGGCTTAAAAAAGGCGTTGATGGCTTTAGACTAGATGCCATCAACTTCTGTTTTCACGATAAGCAGCTTAGGGATAATCCAGCTAAACCCATTGAACTTCGTCAAGGTCGTGGCTTTAGCGAAGATAACCCTTACGCTTTCCAATACCATTATTATAATAATACGCAACCAGAAAACTTAGCGTTTATGGAAGAGATCCGTGCCTTATTAAATAGATATCCAGGTACCGTTAGCTTAGGTGAGATCAGTTCAGAAGACTCTTTGCAAACAATGGCAGAGTACACAGCCGATGGTAATAAACTTCATATGGGTTATAGCTTTGAGCTCCTTACTAATGACTATAGTGCAAAGTACATCAGAGAAACGGTTTCTCGCCTAGAGTCAGTCATGACCGAAGGTTGGCCATGTTGGGCGTTTGCAAATCACGATGTAGAACGGGTAGCAAGTCGCTGGAGTATAGATGGCAAGGTAAACGATGCACAGGTCAAAATGCTCACCGCCCTTCTCGGTTCATTGCGTGGTAGCGTCTGTATGTACCAAGGCGAAGAACTAGGGCTTGGCGAAGCCGTCGTTGCCTTCGAAGAGCTGCAGGACCCATATGGCATTACCTTTTGGCCAAACTTTAAAGGCCGTGATGGCTGTAGAACGCCGATCCCGTGGACACAGGCAAAAACTAATGCTGGCTTCTCAGAGTCTAAGCCTTGGTTACCAGTTTCTGAAGCGCATGCCCTACGAGCTGTAGACAAACAAGCAGTAGATAGCAATTCAACGCTCAGCTACTATCAAGCATTTTTACAGTGGCGAAATGCGCAACCTGCACTAAAAACAGGTGACATTGAGTTTATTGACACTCCAGAGCCAGTATTAGCTTTTTACCGTAGAACCCAAACCCAAACATTGCTGTGCGCATTCAACTTAGCAGCTACTCAACAAAGCGTGACACTTCCTGAAGTTGCATTAACGCAGTGCGACCTGAAGCACCTAAGCGGCACGGCGAGCGCAAATGCACTAATACTTGATGCATTTGGTTGCTACTTCGCTGAGGTTTTATAATAGTTAGGTCTTTTTCTGAGCTTTGGTTAAATAAGAGCGGTTAAGCCGCTCTTTTGTTATCTAACACTTTATCTATCTCACGCTGTAGTTGCGGCAGCTCTAGTGCTTTGAAATAAAGCCAACCTTGATGAATATTCACCCCTCTACTTTTGAGATAACTAGCTTGAGCTTGAGTCTCTACCCCTTCAGCAATCAGTTTCTTATCCAGCTTTTCCGCCATATCAATCACTGCCGATAAAACCGGGGATTGCAAAGTATCTAGGCCAATTGATGCTACAAAGCTCTGATCTATTTTCAACAAGTCGATCGGAAAACTTTGCAAGTACTGTAAACCACTATACCCCGTACCAAAATCATCAATCGCGATTTCTATTCCAGCACGTTTGAGCTCGGTTAGTACCGTTTTCGTTTGAGCCTGCGTCAGCACATCACGTTCAGTTAATTCAATAGTTAATGAAGATATTTGGTTTTTTGCAGCAAGTAAGGCATCGATATAGCGTTTAGAGCCCAAAAGTAAACCATTAACGTTAAAAGACACCTTAAAGTCTGGCTGAGCGACTAAGATGTCCGTCAAATCACGCACAGCGTTTTCGACTTGTGCTATCGAGATATCTAAAATAGTACCATCACGCTCAGCTTCAGGCACAAAGTAAGCGGGGCCGAGCACTCCTTCAAGTGGGTGACGCCAACGAATGAGTACTTCCACGCCCACTATCGATGGTATCTGTGCATTAACGAGAGGTTGATACACATTAAATAACTCATCATTTGCCAATGCTCTTAATATTTGTGTTTTACTGCTTAGCTGGCGCTTGTCATAACTGATTAATAACAACGTGAGGCCAACCCAAGAGGCACAATACAACACACTCCAAAGTACTAGCCACAACCACCCTAGACTCACTAGTTGCTCATCATTTTTTGCAATAATTAAGCTCATCTGCGGCAAACTTGGAATAGCTGCAACATACGCAAACTTTACCTTTGCATCATCAAAGAGCCCCTCTACTGCGCGGCTATTAGCCACTGGAAATAGTTTTTGGCGGATTGGCAAAGCGTATTTACCATTTAAAAAAACCGGCACACCCGTGCTATTGTCGACCAAAGCAGCAAAATCGGTATTATGATGAGCTGAGATATCAAGCATACTCTTTAGCCAATGATCCGGCATCAACACATTTACCTCATATCCATCGTCTCTCGTGCGCGCTAAAACAAAAGCAGGAAGTTCTAAATAGTCGGTAATGATTGGGCCATAGTATCTAAGCCCGGGCTTTTTTATTGGGGCACTGGTATTCACAGGTGGAGTGAGTTGCCCAAAAGAATTGCAGACCAATTTCCCTTTACCATCTACGATCCCTATCTCGCTCATGCCTGGGTTTTCAAAAACCAATCTACGCATGTAGTGTAGACCCTCAGGGTCGCAATTTGGAGAAAGATGGATAGCATGTTTTAAGGTATCGTCTACAACGACAAACTCTTTGTTGATGTCAGATACAATCCGACTCGCTACAGTGACAAGGTTGGATTTAGCGGTTTCTTTTTGATGCACATAGGTGAAGGCAGCCACGATTGAAAATACAAAGGTGCAAGACAACCAAGCAATAAAGATATTCTTAAACAACTTGCTTAAGGAGTGTGCTCCTCGCATAAGCTTCTCACTCCACGGAACGCAAACAGGCGCAGAGTGTAGCTCGAATATGTGACAAAACTATTTCAATATAAAAAAAGCCTTGGTTTCACCACCAAGGCTTTCTTATATTACAAGTTTTTGCTTGTGCCGACCTCAACACGGGTTTTTAACTTTTGGCCAGGCCTAAAAGTTACCACGCGTCGCGCAGAGATAGGAATATCTTCCCCAGTTTTTGGGTTCCTACCTGGGCGTTCCTTCTTGTCGCGAAGGTCAAAGTTACCAAACCCAGAGAGCTTTACTTGCTCGCCGTTTTCTAGCGCTGAGCGGATTTCTTCAAAAAACGCTTCAACTAAGTCTTTGGCATCTTTCTTATTGATCCCCAGTTTTTCAAATAGGTGTTCAGCTATGTCGGCTTTAGTAAGCGCCATATCTAGTCCCTCAACGATGCATTGAATTGTTTGGCCAGTTCGGCCACCACGTTTTCTACAACCGCGTTGATGTCTTTCTCTTCGAGCGTTCTATCAACCGCTTGCAATGTTAGAGCAATGGCTAAACTCTTATGATCAGGTTCAACCCCTTGCCCTTTGTACACATCGAATAAGTTTAGGTCAACTAATTGATTTCCGCCAACTTTCTCAATGCACTCTAAAATATCGCCTATTTTTACGTCATCTGCAACTAAAATAGCAATATCTCTTCTATTTGATGGGAATTTCGAGATACTAACCGCTTCTGGAAGCTGACGATTTTCTAAAGCAGCCATGTCGATTTCAAATACATATGGTGTATCTTTAAGCTCTAACGGCTTTAATAGCTGAGGATGAACTGCACCGATGAAACCAACCTTTTTACCGTCTGCATAAATTGCAGCTGATTGACCAGGGTGCAAACCATCGCTCACTTCCGCTTTAAAGCTAAAGCGTGCTTTATCGTTACAAAGCGCTAGTAATGCTTCTACATCGCCTTTCACATCAAAGAAATCCACTTTACGTGAAGGCACTGACCAATGTTCGTTATGCGTATTACCATACGCGATACCACCGATCACAGCGGTTTGACGTACGCCGTTTTCCGCGTTGTCGTCTTTGATGAACTTAAGGCCCGTTTCGAATAAGCGAATACGCGATTGTTGACGATTTTGATTATAAGAAACTGCATTGATCAAGCCTGTCATCAGGCTTACACGCATTGCAGACATTTCAACCGAAATTGGGTGCGGAAGAATTAATGCATCTGCTTCTGGGTGTAGCTGCTGTTGTGCTTTTGGATCAACGAAGCTATATGTGATGGCTTCTTGATAACCACGGCTTACTAACTCATCTCTAAAGCGCGCTACAGGCAAACGTGCTTCTTGATGATCTGTCATCTTTAACGCAGCAGTTGGTGCCACATTTGGAATATTGTTGTAACCGAATACGCGCGCAACTTCTTCAATTAAGTCTTCTTCGATACTAATGTCGAAGCGATAGCTTGGTACTTGAGCTTGCCACTGGCCGCCTGCAAATGTTACTGCTAAGCCCAGACGCGCCAAGATGTCTGATACTTTAGCATCTTCGATATGATAACCGATCACGCGGTCTAAACGCTCACGGCGTAAAGTCACTTGACGCTCTTTTGGTAAATCCGCTTCTGACACAGCTTCAACAATCGGTCCGGCTTCACCGCCAACGATTTCAAGTAGCAAGCCTGTTGCTCTTTCCATCGCATCACGCTGCAGTACCGGGTCTACACCACGCTCATAACGGTGCGATGCATCGGTATGCAAACCGTAGCTACGTGCCTGACCTGCAATCGCAAGCGGTGCAAAGAACGCGCTTTCTAACAAGATGTCTTTTGTCTCGTCACTAACACCTGACTGTTCACCACCGAAGATACCTGCCATCGCAAGTGCTTTATTATCATCAGCAATCAGAAGTGTTGATGGATTAAGCTTCGCCGTGTTGCCGTCTAACAATACTAGCTCTTCATTCTCAAAGGCATTACGTACTTTAATTCCACCTTCGATTTGGCTTAAATCGAACGCGTGCATAGGGTGACCTAGCTCAAGTAATACGTAGTTCGTAACATCAACAACTGGGTCAATTGAGCGTACACCGCAGCGGCGTAGTTTCTCTACCATCCAAAACGGGGTTTCTGCTTTAACATTAACACCCTTGATCACACGACCTAAGTAGCGTGGACATGCTTCACTGTTTACCAATTCAATAGAGATTTTATCATCAATCGTTGGCGTAACTGGCGTGATATCAACTTCTGTTACGTCGATGCTGTTTAGTACCCCAACTTCACGAGCAAGACCTTTGATCCCTAAACAATCGCTACGGTTAGCCGTTAAATCGACATCAATCGTTACATCGTTCAAGCCGAAGTATTCACGAATATCTTGACCGATTGGGGCATCCATAGGGAGTTCTAAAATACCGTCTGAACTTTCCGCCATGCCAAGCTCTTCAAACGCACACAGCATGCCATGAGACGGTTGACCGCGAAGTTTAGCTTTCTTAATTTTGAAATCGCCTGGAAGCGTTGCGCCCACTTTAGCAACCGCTACTTTTAAACCCGCACGGCAGTTAGCGGCACCACAGACAATATCTAGTAGTTCGTCTTCGCCTACGTTTACTTTTGTTACTCTAAGTTTGTCAGCATCTGGGTGTTGACCACATTCAACCACTTCACCGATAACCACACCTTGGAAGTCACCGGCAACTGGGTCTACACCATCAACTTCTAAACCCGCCATTGATAATTGCTCAGATAGCGCATCAGTATCAATTGCTGGATTGACCCACTCGCGTAACCACTTTTCACTGAATTTCATACTTTTGTCGCTCTTATCTGAATTGGTTTAGGAATTTTAAGTCGTTTTCGAAGAAAGCTCTTAAGTCAGTTACGCCATAACGTAACATCGTCAAACGCTCAACCCCCATACCAAAGGCGAAACCAGTGTATTTTTCAGGGTCAATGCCTACCGAGCGCAGTACGTTCGGGTGCACCATGCCGCAGCCTAGTACTTCAAGCCATTTACCATTTTTACCTTTTACGTCCACCTCTGCTGAAGGTTCTGTAAACGGGAAGTATGAAGGACGGAAGCGAATTTCCATATCTTCTTCAAAGAAGTTGCGTAGGAAATCGTGCAAAATTCCTTTAAGTTCTGTAAAGCTCACGTTAGTGTCGACCATCAAGCCTTCAACTTGGTGGAACATTGGCGTATGTGTTTGATCGTAATCGTTACGGTATACACGACCTGGCGAGATAATTCGCAAAGGCGGCTGCTCAGCTTCCATAGTACGGATCTGAACGCCACTGGTTTGTGTACGTAGTACCAATTTAGGATTGAAATAGAAAGTATCATGATCGGCACGCGCTGGGTGGTGCTCTGGAATATTTAGCGCGTCAAAGTTATGAAAGTCATCTTCAACCTCTGGGCCAGATTTAACAGCAAATCCTAGCTCACCAAAAAACTGCTCAATACGCTCAATGGTGCGAGTAACTGGGTGAAGGCCACCGGCTGGCATTGTACGACCCGGCAACGTCACATCAATCGTCTCAGCTGCTAGCTTCTGCTCAAGTGCTGCATTGGCTAACGCTTCACGTTTTACTGTAATCGCATCTTGTACTTGGGTCTTCGCTTGGTTAATCACCTGACCTGCGTCTTTACGCTCTTCTGGTGCGAGTTTGCCTAGCGTTTTAAGAAGACCTGTGATCTCACCTTTTTTACCAAGGTAGTTAACTCTAACTTCCTCAAGGTGCGCAATTTCGCTTGCCTGCTCAACGGCTTCAAGCGCTTGCGCTAAAATATTTTCTAAATTCATTGTCTACCTGATCTTTGCTGAGGTAATTTGCTGTTATTTAATCTCTTATGATAACTGAATTGCAAGGCGATATTCTAGCCCTGTTACAGCTTTAAAGTGGCTTTTATAAAAGGAATTGTTAACTTTCTTTGCGCAGCCATGGATGCGTGATCGAGTTTATCCAATACATCAAGTAAAGCGCGCATATCACGACTCAATCTCGTGAGCAAAAATCGTGCACATTCATCAGAGAGCTCAAGGCCTCGCATATGCGCTCTTTTTACTAGAGCTTCGGCTTTATCATCGTCACTCATCGAGCGGATCTGAAAAGTCGTCCCCCAGGTTAGGCGCGATTCTAAGTCTGGTAGTGACAAATTCAACATGTTGGGTAACAGATCGGCAGTGACCACTAGGCATTTGCCTTTTTCATTAAAACGATTGAAAAAGTTAAATAAGGCTTTTTCCCACGCTTCATCTCCTGCAACCAAATGCACATCGTCTATACAAACTACATCCAGTGCATCGAGCCCATCTAACACTAACGGGCCAAAATCCAACACTTCTCGCATTGACAATAGAATAGTCGAGAGTCCAAGTTCTTGCGCTTCAATGCACGTGGCATAAAGCAAGTGCGACTTGCCAGAATCTGCCAACCCACACAAGTAAGTGTACTGAAAACCGATTAAACGACGGGCAAGGCCATTTTTTAAGTGGCTTACTTCCAATGACGCTTCACCGCCAAAATAAGAGGCAAAGGTTTCGTCATCAGGCAGCGTCACTGGCAACGCCATTTGACGTGGCGATTCCATCCTATTTATCCACCCAATTGTATTTAAGGTTGTTATCGTCTGCGATTTGATAATAGGCTCTCGGGTCTTCGTACGCCTTAAAGCTTTGCTCCAATGCAATCGTTTTACGCAAGTCTGATACGCTAGAGGTATGTTCAATCGCAAACTTCACTGCTGTTTTCGCACGGTAGATCACATCGACATCCACTACAGTACTCATAGATAGCAAACGACGCTTCGCCATTTCTACATCCCTAAATGACCGTAATTGCTCAACCACAATTTCAGTTCGATGGGCTTCAAAAGTGAGATTAGGGTCAATAACATATTTCTGAGCTAAAGTGCTAGATAGCTGATTCACCATATCAATAATAACTTGCTGTTTGTCACCGACATATTGCTCAGGCTCAAAATATTCAGCGTCAGTGTAGCGCCAGTCTAGCTGCCAAGAATTTGTATGGGGAGGCTGAAACAAACGGGCGGTGATAACGCGCTCCGCCTCATAACGCAATGACGCATCTTCTACTTCGTTAGAAAAGTTTCCCCACACCTCTGCGATACTCACATTACTGCGATCTTCAAGATCCATCAGAGGAACAACGACCGGCACGCCCCACTCGTCCGCAGTGTCATAAATCAAGCGTTCGAGCTGAGGGTAACTTTCTTGCGTAACAAACTCTCGGCGGAAGTTATCTTCGATCACCATCCAAATCGCGACCATAGGACGGCGGTTGCCCCAAAGCGGTAAGCCGGCTTCTCTGACTAGATCTTCGACCTTACCAGGCTCAAACTCCACCTTTATTTTGGTTACGCCTTGTCGATCATAATATTCATATCTCAGCATGTAATCTGAGATGCGCTTAAGGCTCGCTTGGATAGAAGGGTGAGAAAAATCATCGGCTTTACCTGTGAGCTTTTGCAACACTTTTAATAATGCCTGTTGGCTCGCTTGCGCTCGCGTTGCGCGAGATTTGTCGCTAACACTCAGCGAGGCTTCATATAAATTTTGAACTTCTACTGCTTTTGCCGTCATGGCAAAACAAAACAGTGCAATAAGGATCAGCCTGATGATCATAATGTCCATGTTTTTCTGACTATAAAGCCTGATCCTAAATCAATCATCTGCTTAAAGCAAAGGACAACGAACAATATCATGAAATTTTATAAAAACATGATAAATAACAAAATATTAATCTTATATTCAGTGTTATTTGAAGCTAAATGAGACTTGATTCTTACCCTTTCCTTTCGACTCATAAAGCGCTTGATCAGCAACTTTTAATAACGATTCCGCACTGAATTCCACGCCCTCAGAAACCGCCATACCGATGCTGCATCCGACATTTACCAACTCACCATTGGTAAGCAAGATATCTTCATTTATCACGCTCAAAAGGCGATTTGCTAAGCTTTCAAGCAAGTCTTTGGCAATTTTTTCATTAATCACAAAGACAAACTCATCTCCACCAATACGACAAACAAAGTCATACTCTCGTAATGCTTCTTGTAGACGTCTTGCTACATGTACCAAAACCTCGTCACCACTATGATGGCCGTGATTATCATTAATCGGCTTGAAGTTATCTAAGTCAAGATACCCTAAATACAGATTTACTGGCTGTCGCATCGAGCGAGCAGACATTTTATTTAGCTCGTTAAATAGGTATTTTCGATTCGCCAATTGCGTAAGGTTATCGTGGTAGGCATCAAACTCTAGCTTTTCTTGAAGTGATTTGCGCTTTTCGACCTCTGTTCTTAATTCTTCTAAACTCGCACTAAGTTCATGGGTGCGTTTTTCTACCATTGCTTCCAATTCAAGCTCATGTGTTTTAAGCGCTGTATTCGCTTCAATGAGTGCTTGCTGGTTTGCAAATGCATCCATCGCAGAGGCAATAACATGACTGACGGTATACAACAAATCCACCATGGCTTCTGAATATTCATCGCTACGACGGTAGGATTGGATCACAAACGCGCCTAAATGCTTGTCGCGATTGATTAACGGAAAGCACAGCCATTGCTTGGGGAAACTGCCTAACATTTCAATAACCCCTTTCTCGGTCAGTGCCATCAAAGCATGCTCAGAATAGTTCTTTACACTGTCAGAGCGCAGCGCATAACTAGTAAGCGTTTTGTCTATTTCTGTGCTAGTTAGGCTATTTAATTCCTCGAGCGAAATACTGTCTTTGACATCATGGAAATAGGGAAACTCAAACTCGCCATCTTGTCTTTGCAAAACCACATAGAAATTGTCCGCGTAAGTAATTTTTTGCACAATACAGTGCACATTCAACAAGAAGTGCTCCAAAGATTCGCTGGTGTTTAAGCACGAAACGATATCTGTCATGCTATCTATTACTTCAGGAAGTTCTGCCATCGTTGAGCGCCCTTTTGAATCGTTAATTCTCAATCTCACAAAAGCTTAACTAGCAGTGCTAAAAATTACCAGAAATCAATTACTTTTTTATCCGCTCATCAGGATGCCTGAGGTCTGTTGACCTTTCAATCTGATGTGTAACACTTTAAAATTTGCTGACTAGAGTCTAAACGGAATACATAATGAAATACTTACATACTATGGTACGTGTACGCGATCTTGATGAATCCATGAAGTTTTATTGCGACCTCTTGGGTCTCGTTGAAGTGAAACGTTATGACAGTGAACAAGGCCGTTTTAGTTTAATTTATCTCGCCGCCCCTGATCAAGTTGAGCAGGCGCAGCAAAGCTTTTCTCCTACTATCGAACTTACCTATAACTGGGATCCGGAAGAATACACTGGTGGTCGTAATTTTGGCCACTTGGCCTTTGCCGTAGAAAACATTTATGCACTTTGCCAAAAGCTGCAAGATGCCGGTGTGGTGATCAACCGACCACCGCGCTGTGGTCACATGGCATTTGTTAAATCTCCAGATGGCATTTCGATCGAATTACTCCAACAAGGTGATGCATTGCCTCCAGCCGAGCCTTGGCAGTCAATGGAAAACACGGGTAGTTGGTAATAATTGCTGGTAATCGCTAAAGCACCGGAGCGATGTATCTAACCTGAAATCAGAATAACTACCGCTCCTTCCCCCTTACTTCAATAAGCAAGATGGTAGCTTTTAAGCAATTTCACCAGTTGCTTTTTGAAAGGCTTGGAATCTAACACCTGTTGTAGCGCCTCAAAATCCGATGCTGAATTTTTAGGCGCCAATATTGCTCTAAAATAAGTTTCATGAGGATTTTGAGAAAAGTGAAACACTCGCTTCCAACCATTTTTAGCAACAAGATATTCTGTCGTAGAGCGACTGACGATCGCAATACTCACCCGCCTTTTGAGGATCATCTCCAATAGAGCTTCTTCGGAATTTACGTTCACTCGCTGGATATTGGCTTGCTCTACTCCTTGATCTAAGTGGCGGTAGTAGTACCCAGCAATGGCGCCAACTTGATTACCGGACAATGAGCTAGGGTGATAATATTCAAACGGCTGCTCTACATGCGAGACAAATTCGTCCGTGTCATACATTAACGGGCCGCTCCACAAATACTTTTGTTTTTTGCGGTCATCAAACCAAGCTGGGTTTACCCCTAAAATAAAACCTTTGAGCGTTTGCTGTTCGAGCTGCTTATCTAAGCGTTTACGTGGTACAAAACGTACTTCTACCTGCAGCTCTTTTTGCACGGCATTAATCAGTTTGGCTAAATCAAAATAAAGACCTTTTTGCGCTTCTAGATCAATAATATAGGGCGGCTTATGATGATATACGTAAAGAATTTGGGTTTCAGCGGCTGTCACTGAAAAGGCTACCATTAACCAAGTGGAAATGGCAATAAAGTACTTTTTTAACACTGAGTGCCTCGTGTCTAACCTAAACTTTTAATACAGTCTAAAACTACAGCCTAGCTCCTTCTCGGCACATCAGTTAATTCCTTTTGCATGTTTTTAAATGAGCAAAGGGACCAAAGGCCCCTTATTTTACAAAAATATAACAAAAACAAATTATGAACAAGTAATAACTGTGATCTGTATCACCCGTTTAATTACTTTCCATTATTTCTGCCTTAGTATTAGGCAATTACTGACAACCATCTTTATTATAAGACACCTTCAGCGCTGCCCCCGTTGGTGCGCCTGACACTTTCAAGTATCCCCAATATTCAGATTGCGCACTTATCTCAATGCACTCTTGGTTACCTTGATTGAACGAGCTTGCGTCCACATTAGTGCCGTTTGGCCATCCTGCATTGCTGTATTCAAGCCCAAGATCACCACTACCATGGGCTGTTTTGATCACCACCGATTGTTGACCACTTACATTCTCAAGGCTAAACCACATCGGCTCTTGGCTTCCAAGGCAAATTGTTTCATCCGCTGCTAATCTACCATTAGAGACACTACCCTGCGACTGACATACGTCCTCTATTGTTGAATTTGTTACGATTTCCCCTAACAACTGCACACTTTCAAAGCGATTATAACCATGTAGCATAATGTAATAGGTGCCAGCGGTAGGTGTAGTGATTTCACATACCTCTTCGTTACCGGATTGATATGGTCTGCAATCATACTCGCTGAACGTTGGCGTCGAGCCTAACTTAACGTAAAGATCGGCATCACCTGTACCTCCAGACGTGCTGATGACTAATTTATCAGTGCCAGCAGCGACATCGATTGAAAATGCAACTTGTTCATCTTGCTCGCCCGCAACCGTGACAGGTACGCCAGACTGTAGTTTGTTTGAAGTCGTTGCGTTTACAGTAGCCACTGTATTACTAGTGTGATTCAAACCGCTAGAATCGCTCACCGTTAAGCTAATTTGATACTCGCCTGCTTGCACATAACTGTGCGTAGGATTGGCTTCATTACTTTGACTGCCATCACCAAAACGCCACAGGTAAGTGAGTGCATCACCATCAGGGTCGATACTACCTTGGCTTGAAAATAGTATCGCTTGATTAACGTCACCAGAGTATGGGCCATTAATCACTGAAGTTGGTGCGTTATTCTGACCACCAGCGGCAAGCTCGTTGCACCATTGAACAAACTCTGATTGATACTGTGATGCGAGGCGGTCCATACGGGCTTGGTACGCATTCCAATTTGCTTGTCGCGTTTCCTGTCGCATTGCGAGCACTTCATCAAAGTGTTTTTCATACAGGAATCTCACCCCTAAATAACCCCAACGGTAAATTCTATCTTGATCAAAACCGTCATACGTCGTGCTGAAGATTTCGGCTAGCGTATATACTGAGCCATCTTTGATTGTATCTATTGCGGCTTGATTATCATTGAGGTTTGCAATGTACTCAGCCACCCCTTCGCTCCACCAGACGATAGGCTTAGTCGGAGCATTAAAGTCACCATACAGGTCAAAACGCCCATCAAGATAATGTACGTATTCATGCTCTAAGTTCCAGATGTAATGATCCGGCTTTGCATAACTGGCCTCGTATGCAACAAAATTAGCAACGTTATTCACATCGCTAGGATCACCCTCTAAATACATACCACCGTTGTCGGTGCTGATTTTAAAAATGGCTTTGGCATATTTTTTATAGTCTGCACTGCTATTAAAGATATTCACTTGCAGAAAATCATTGTTATCATCGGCAACTGGTAAGCGGCCTGTTTCCAACATGGTGTGGAATCGCCCTTCTTCCGCTTCCATGGTTTGACACGCTGAAGTCAATTGCTGAGCGGTGAGTGCTTGTGCTCTAATCTTTATTGTATCGCTACAACTATGTTGTTGAGAAAGTACTTTGCTCTCAAGTTCTTTATCAAAATTACAAATACCAAACTGGCCACAATCAGCATAATAGGTCGCGACATCAGCCGCAGCTAACCAGACACCATCGCCAAAGCCATAACTGTTATAACGCGAGAATAAAGCGGTTAATTGCGTGTCGACTGACTCTTGAATAGCTGCACCATTGTATAATTTAAGTCGAGCCAATTCGCTCGCAGCATTGATGATTAGATATTCAGAGTCTGAATTTACCATCCAAGTTTGTGCGGTGAAGCTCCCTAGTAAACTCACCAATTGTTGATCGTTTTTAACCAAAGCGACAAAGTTATCATTCCACTGACCACGATATAAGATAGTGAAAATGCCGTTTACCGCACTGCGCATATTCCACTTCTGAGCGTAGCTTTCATTCCATTTAGATAGCCATGCTTTTACAACTGGCAGATAGTGCCCCTGTAGTTCCGATGAGTCCATTGTAGTAATAGCCTCACCGAGTACTTTACCATGAGCATCATTGTCGTCGTAGAAATGGCTATTACTAACAAAAGCATCCAATGCATCTTTCACCGCAGGCTTAACCCAAGTAGCGAAAGTCACCTGATCATTGTAAAACTCAACATAAAAGCCAGCGCGAATAAATAAATAAAGCGCTTCGAGGTCGGCACTGCCGTTGCCTGAATAGCTTTGCGAAAGCGACTTGGCATTTTGCGCCGCAGCGTACATTTTATCTGAAGTGAATACTTGTGTTTGGATGCTGCTGTCAGCGGAGAACAAAGCATTGATACAGCTCGTACCCTGTTGCTTTATTTCAGTAACAATTTGGCTACTGCTCGCACTTGCTAAGCTATTTAAATCACATGCAGCAATCGCTTCACTTTGGCCCACTGCCAGCGCTTGCAATAATGGCGTGTGTTTAGCAGATAATAGCGGCATACTCCTTGTTGGTGTATGTGCAACGGGTGCTCTATCATGCAAATCTTTGTGCTCATGGCCATGGGAAATGTTCGTTTCCACTTGAACCGATGCATCGAGCGGCTTAAAGAGTCGCTGTGATTCTTGATGTGCGTTGGCTGAATTTATCGCTGTAAGCGCAGATAACGCCAAAGTGAGTTTTGTAATTTTCATCATTTACCTTTCCTGTTGTGTATCCAAACCCGATTGGGTTATAGGTTTTTAACACTAAAATTACAATGTATACAATATATTTTATATAACTTTATGGAATAGTGGCTCGACGGAAAAGCCATCATAATCTTAAAAACGGATATACAAAGGGAAGGTCGTAGCTTATACATACACCCAATTGGTTGATCTTTATGATTAAAAGTCCAACCAATTGACGAAAAGAAGGAATAAAAATTTATAGTGAGTGGAATAAATTAGATCTTATCAATATGGGAAATAGCGCCAGAAGTGATTTTTACTCTCACTCGATAAGTGGATAGCGTGATTGAATAAACACCGTCATTTGGTTTTTGTGCTAATAAATGCTGTAACCCTAACAGCAACTCATCTGTATCGTTACCACAGCTGGTGTTTCTTGAATCTAGGTATTCTTTTCCCTGCTTCATGGCCTTATCCAATACCACTGAAGCGACTTGCTGAGTAGACTTATTTTTCAACGTCTTAAACAATGCGCTTTTTAATAAACTCATGGTTATTCTCCTGATAAAGATACCGGCTCATACGCACATATCATTTATGAACCGGTGCCTGATTGGTTTTGGGAACAATCCGAGTGTAACAAGCTCGCACTAAAAGTCTAAATCAAATTCGTTTCAAACTATGTCAGATGTGTATGACCCCTACGCTATCTCAGCTAAATAACCTGAGGTTTGATAAGGGATGAGCCAACTCATTGTTTTTTAACTACATCAAATTATTTCCTAATCTAGCCAGAGAGTTTTAGGGATAACCAGGCGAATTTACGCACCAATAGCTGGCTATTGGCAGTGAATTCAACGCAGTTAGCGCTAAAACTAGCTGCTAGAAAGGCATTAATTATTCGAAGCTCAGGTTAAATAATTTATTTGCTCGGCAAGCTGCTTACCAGAGAAAAGCTTCGGTACAAAGTGTAATAGGTTTAAGGAAAGCTGGTGCTCTGAGCGGGTGGTATTTACTAAGCTGGGTAAAGTGCCTAATTCGCTGCTTATATCGTGCCAAACGGGATTAGCCTCATTGAGCTTGTCATAAGCAATCGTATTGAACTCAAAATTTTCAAAATATTCATCAACTAAGAACAAGGGCTGAGTAAGCTTGAGCGAATCAAGTAACTCACGAGAGAGGTTTTGTCGAGCTTCAGAACTATTATTGGTAAAGAAGTGATCTGGTAGATTATAGCCAATGATTAAATCAGAACTTGCATATAAGCTATTGGTATACAACAAAGCAGTAAGAATAAGATAGGTATCGTACCTTGCTAAGCTCACACCTTGCAAAAGCTCACTCTGCTTACTAAGGTCAATCGCACAGCGACTACGCATGATACGCCAAAAACAATGTTGATTCAGGGAGAGGTCCCGCGCGCCAGCGCCTGCCAACTTAGATTTCCAACTCGATATAAACAATTCAAACCCTTCTGTTTTGAATTGATCGACTTCAAATGACATCCTTTTCTCCTCAAATTGTTTGTACCAAAAAATATACAGGCATCACACAAAGCTATAAGAATATAGAGAAATGGCAATTACACGACATTACAGCAGCAAAAGTAGAAATGATTGTTATAGTAAAAAGCCCGCGGGTGCGGGCTTTAAAAGAAAGGATTACTTGTATTCAACTTCGATGATTTCATATTCAACAGCGCCGTTCGGCGTTTGAATATTCACTGTATCATCTAGTTCTTTACCGATTAATCCACGCGCAATCGGTGAATTAACAGAAATCAAGTTGTTCTTAAGATCGGCCTCGTCGTCACCAACGATACGATAAGTTACTTCTTTGTCTGTATCTACATTAACAATAGTCACAGTACTACCAAAAATAACCTTGCCATTGTTCTGCATTTTAGTCACGTCGATGATCTGTGCTGTTGAAAGCTTAGCTTCAATTTCTTGAATTCGGCCTTCACAAAAACCTTGCTGCTCACGTGCAGCATGGTATTCAGCGTTTTCTTTTAAGTCACCGTGTTCACGCGCTTCTGCAATATCTGCAACGATTTTCGGGCGAACAACTTTTTTTAAATGATTCAGTTCATCACGAAGCAATTCTTCGCCTCGTACTGTCATCGGAATTGATTGCATAAGTATCTCACTCATTGCCAGAGCTGACGCTCTGGCTTTGTTCTTTTTAGTTCAAACGCTGGTGTAGTTCTTGAACAGAGTTTACAGAACTTCTGTCGTCAGCTTCATTCGCTGTACAGTTTGCAAACGCTGCATTTAGCGTAGTGGTGTAGTTAGTCTTATGCTGAAGTGCACCACGACGTAACACCTTCGAGTCCTCAATAGCTTGGCGACCTTCGGTAGTATTAACGATATAGCTGTACTCACCATTCTTGATACGGTCAAGAATATGAGGACGGCCTTCGAATACTTTGTTTACGCGACGTACTTCAATACCCGCTTCTTCAAGCGCTTTCGCCGTACCATTCGTTGCATCTAACTCAAAACCAATTGCTTTCATTGTCTTAGCTAGTTCAACTACGCGTGCCTTATCACCATTACGCACAGATAGTAGCGCGCGGCCGCCACGTGGTAAAGTGTTTGATGCACCTAATTGGGCTTTTGCGAATGCTTCGGCGAAGTTTTCACCAACCCCCATCACTTCACCCGTCGAGCGCATCTCTGGACCACGCATTGGGTCAACACCTGGGAACTTAGCGAATGGCAATACCACTTCTTTTACACTGTAATATGGAGGGATAACTTCCTTCGTTACACCTTGGCTTTCAAGAGACTGGCCAACCATACAACGTGCAGCAACCTTTGCAAGTGCAACGCCTGTTGCTTTTGAAACAAATGGTACTGTACGAGCAGCGCGCGGGTTAACTTCAATCAGGTAAACTTGACCATCTTTCACCGCGAACTGGGTATTCATCAGGCCAACAACACCTAGCTCCAGCGCCATATCACGGACTTGCTTACGCATCACGTCTTGAATATCTTGCGGCAGTGTGTGTGCTGGTAATGAACAAGCCGAGTCACCCGAGTGAACACCCGCCTGCTCGATGTGTTCCATAATACCGCCGATGATAACGTTCTCACCGTCACAGATAGCATCTACGTCTACTTCAATTGCATCATCTAAGAAACGGTCAAGTAGTACTGGAGCTTCATTAGAAACAGACACCGCTTCTGTCATGTAGCGACGTAAGTCGTCTTCATCGTACACGATTTCCATTGCACGACCACCAAGTACGTATGATGGACGAACAACCAGTGGGAAGCCAATTTCTTGTGATTTAGCAACCGCTTCTTCTAGTGACGTTACTGTTGCGTTTTCTGGTTGTAGTAGGTTTAGACGCTCTACAAGCTGTTGGAAGCGCTCACGGTCTTCTGCGCGGTCGATAGCGTCAGGAGAAGTACCAATTACTGGTACACCATTCGCTTCAAGATCTCGGGCCAATTTAAGTGGAGTTTGACCACCGTACTGAACGATCACACCTTTTGGCTTTTCAACACGGACAATTTCTAGCACGTCTTCAAGTGTAATTGGCTCGAAGAATAAGCGGTCAGACGTATCGTAGTCTGTTGAAACTGTCTCTGGGTTACAGTTAACCATGATAGTTTCATAGCCATCTTCACGCATCGCAAGGGCTGCGTGTACACAGCAGTAATCGAATTCGATACCTTGACCGATACGGTTAGGACCGCCACCGATAACCATGATTTTGTCTTTGTCAGAAGGATTCGCTTCACATTCTTCATCATACGTTGAGTACATGTAAGCGGTGTCTGAGCTAAACTCTGCAGCACATGTGTCTACGCGCTTGTAAACTGGCAGAATTTCAAGCTGGTGACGCTTCTTGCGAATTTCTTTTTCTGATACGCCTGCGATTTCGGCAATGCGAGCATCTGAGAAACCTTTACGCTTCAAGCGGCGCAGGAAGTCTTTGTTTAGACCTGCCATGCCCACTTCAGCGATTGTCGCTTCATCTTTTAAGATGTCTTCGATTTGAACTAGGTACCAAGGGTCAACTTTAGTGAGTTCAAATACCTCTTCAACAGACATACCGTGACGCATCGCATCAGCAATGTACCAAATACGCTCAGCACCTGGCTCGCGTAATTCACGGATGATCGTTTCTTTTGCGTTTGGCGCGTCTAGTGCAACGATTGGGTTCAGACCCGTTGCACCCACTTCTAGGCCTCGTAGTGCTTTTTGTAATGATTCTTGTTGGTTACGACCAATTGCCATTACCTCACCAACCGACTTCATTTGCGTAGTTAGACGGTCGTTTGAACCTGCGAATTTTTCGAAGTTAAAACGAGGGATCTTAGTCACTACGTAGTCGATTGACGGCTCAAATGATGCTGGAGTTGCACCACCTGTGATGTCGTTTTGAAGCTCATCAAGCGTATAACCTACGGCAAGCTTGGCAGCGATTTTAGCGATGGGGAATCCCGTTGCTTTTGACGCAAGTGCAGAAGAACGCGATACACGCGGGTTCATCTCGATGATAACCATACGGCCATCAACAGGATTTACACCAAACTGAACGTTTGAACCACCAGTTTCAACACCAATTTCACGAAGTACCGCCATCGAGGCGTTACGCATGATTTGATATTCTTTATCCGTTAGCGTTTGTGCTGGTGCAACTGTGATTGAGTCACCAGTGTGTACGCCCATTGGGTCGAAGTTTTCGATTGAACATACGATGATACAGTTGTCGTTTTTATCACGAACCACTTCCATCTCATATTCTTTCCAGCCTAATAGGCTTTCATCGATAAGCAGCTCATTTGTTGGTGATAGGTCAAGACCACGAGTACAAATCTCGTCAAACTCTTCCATGTTATACGCAACACCACCACCGGTGCCGCCCATCGTGAATGAAGGACGAATAATACATGGGAACCCGATACGAGTTAAGATATCGTGCGCTTCATCCATTGAGTGTGCAATTTCAGCACGAGGACATTCTAAGCCAATATTTTTCATCGCCGCGTCAAAACGCTCGCGGTTTTCCGCTTTATCGATTGCATCTGCAGTCGCACCAATTAGCTCAACGCCATGTTTAGCAAGCACACCGTGCTTATCTAGGTCTAGCGCACAGTTAAGAGCTGTTTGGCCACCCATAGTAGGCAGCACCGCATCAGGCTTTTCTTTTTCGATGATCTTTTCTACCACTTCCCAGTGAATAGGCTCGATGTAAGTTGCATCCGCCATTTCAGGATCAGTCATGATAGTCGCAGGGTTAGAGTTTACAAGAATAACTCTATAGCCTTCTTCTCTAAGCGCTTTACAGGCCTGAGCACCAGAGTAATCGAATTCACATGCTTGGCCGATAACGATTGGGCCTGCGCCCAAAATCAGAATGCTTTTTATGTCGGTACGTTTTGGCATTATTACTCCGGTCTAATTAAGCGTTGCGAGATTGCATTAATTCAATGAAATGGTCGAATAGCGGTGCCGCATCATGTGGACCAGGACTTGCTTCAGGGTGACCTTGGAAGCTAAACGCTGGCTTATCAGTACGGTGAATACCTTGCAGTGTGCCATCGAACAGTGACTTGTGCGTTGCACGTAGCGTATCAGGAAGCGTTGCTTCATCAGCAGCAAAACCGTGGTTTTGTGCAGTGATCATCACGACATCACGATCTAAGTCTTTAACCGGGTGGTTACCACCATGGTGACCAAACTTCATTTTTACTGTTTTCGCACCAGAAGCGAGTGCTAATAACTGATGGCCTAAACAAATACCAAAAATAGGTGTATCTGTTTCTAAAAATGCTTTGATTGCTTCAATGGCATAAGTACATGGCTCAGGGTCGCCAGGGCCATTTGATAGGAAGATACCATCAGGGTTTAATGCAAGTACGTCAGCAGCGGAGGTTTCTGCTGGAACAACGGTTAACTTACAGCCTCTATCAACTAACATTCTAAGAATGTTCTTTTTCACACCAAAATCGTACGCAACAACATGGAATTTTTCTTCTTCAGCAGAAAGCGTTTTAAAGCCCTCGCCTAGAGTCCAGCTTGATTCACGCCATTCAAACTGAGATTCTGTTGTTACTACTTTTGCTAAATCCATCCCTTTCAAGCCAGGGAATGCTTGCGCCGCTTCTAGCGCTTTTTGCTCGTCTACTTCCTCACCTGCGATAATACAGCCATTTTGGGCGCCTTTATCACGTAAAATTCGAGTTAGTTTACGAGTATCAATATCTGCGATCCCTAAGATATTGCGTTCTTTCAAGTAATCACTCAATGATTGTTCGTTACGGAAATTACTCGCAAGCAGTGGTAAGTCACGGATCACTAGGCCTTTTGCCCAGATCTTGTCCGCTTCCTCATCTTCGCTGTTAGTACCGGTGTTGCCGATATGTGGGTAAGTAAGCGTAACGATTTGTTCCGCGTATGAAGGATCCGTTAAGATCTCTTGATACCCCGTCATTGACGTATTGAATACCACCTCACCGACTGACATACCGTCAGCACCGATAGCAGTACCGCGAAACACCGTGCCGTCTTCAAGGACTAACAGAGCGGATTTAGTCAAGTTAACCTCCTAATAGTAAAAAACGGGCGAAAGCAAAACGCTCAACATCCCGTCTACAAAGCGCTTGGTAACACGCAGTTATTAAAATTTTGGCAAATTCGTTATAGTCTACAGCATGAATGCCTTTTCGTCTAATACAAATCACAAAAATTATAAAAACAAGCCATTAAACTCTTTTTTTGCTTTAAAGCCTCAAAATGTTATACTTACTTCTTTAAATCTAGCACATCTTGCATATCATAAAGGCCTGCTGGTTTATCTTTTAGCCACTGCGCAGCCCTTACAGCACCTGATGCAAAGGTCAATCTCGACGCTGCTTTATGTGTTAATTCAAGCCTTTCCCCCATTGTCGAGAAGTAAGCTGTATGTTCACCTACTATATCTCCCGCTCTAAGGACCGAATAACCGATTTCTTGTTGAGATTTCGCTTCATGGCTCTGACTTCGGTCGTAAACCGCAACCTCATCATGTTGCCAGCCTTTTGCTTCTGCAATCGCCTCTCCGATAGCGAGCGCAGTACCTGAGGGCGCGTCGATTTTGTTGCGATGGTGTGCTTCGAAAATTTCAATATCCATCTCGTCAGCCAGCTTTTGTGCGGCTGTTTGTACTAAGTTAAGTAGCAGGTTAATACCAACGCTATAGTTGCGAGAAAACACAATTGGGATATCTTTTGCGGCTTCCACCAACAGCGCCATTTCACTTCCTGTCAGTCCAGTAGTACCGATCACCATCGGTTTTTTAGCGGCAATTGCAGCTGATAAATGCTGCTTCATGCCCTCTGGCAAAGTGAAGTCTATTAATACGTCAACATTTTCAAGCTTACTTTGCTCGGAGCTAAAACAGATATTTGCGTCTGCTTGAGGCTGCAATTGATTAACTGCTTTATCAAGATATTGTGAATTATCTCGTACAAAAGCGTTGGCCAGCTCTACTTGTTGTGACAAATAACAGGCTTCAATCAATGCTAACCCCATTCTGCCATTCGCACCGTAAATACCTATTCTTGTCATACGTTACCCTTTTTATTTGCGATGTTGATTATCCACAAGGCAGCAACGATGGCTAACCGGATAATAGAAATGTGTTTTTGCGGGAGTAGAGTTTACCGTATCTGTGTGTCATAGTCAGTTAAGTTGAAAATAATAAAACATTAGACTTTAGACGTCTAAACATATAAACTGCCGCGCTCGCTCACCTATTGAAGTTGAGAGATTTTCATCTTATACCAATTGCATTAAGTAAATGGGCTATTTTGAAGCGGAGAAATAGCTTTAGTAGCTAGGCAAAAATTTTGCTATTTAGTTGTTCTAAATGAGAAATTTTTAACGACGCTAATATGCTAACTCACCCTTCAAATTGGTTGGAGAATTAATACAATTGGTATTAGGTGTGTTGTGCGGTTTTACAGCTGGCTATTGGCTGTGCTTTATTGTTGGGGAGTGCTATGCAACCAAATTACAATCAAACAAAGGCAAAACTATCATTATTGCCGCTGTTGACCTTTGTAGGAATTTTTCTTGGCGCAGGATTGTATTTGCAATCGCAAGGCGTTGACTATGCGTTTTATCAATTAAAGGCTCCTGTTGCGATTTTACCAGCCATCGTTCTCGCTTTTTTACTTAATAAAGATACCATCAACCGCAGTGTCGAAACTTTTATTCAAGGCGCAGGACACAGCAATATCATCACCATGTGCCTCATCTATTTATTAGCAGGTGCTTTTTCTGCGGTTGCAAGTGCCACCGGCGGTGTTGACGCTGTAGTTAACGCCGGTTTATCACTTATTCCTCCGGCATTTTTATTACCCGGCTTGTTCCTTATTTCTGCTGTCGTCTCTACTGCAATGGGAACCTCCATGGGCACAATTGGTGCAATTGGACCTATTGCTGTTGCCGTCGCGATGAAAACCGGAATTGATCCGGCACTGATGGCTGGTACCATCGTTTCGGGGGCAATGTTTGGCGATAACTTATCTATTATTTCCGATACCACAATTGCAGCAACGCGAACGCAAGGCTGTGAAATGAAAGATAAATTTAGAGAGAATCTAAAGATAGCCCTACCAGCTGCACTGCTGACTGTTTTACTCTTGGTGTTTTTAACTCCAGAGCCGCAGGTTGTAGAAACCAAGCCGTTTGATTGGTTATTAGTTTTACCATACGCATTTATTTTGGTCTTGGCGGTGATTGGTATCAATGTTTTTGTTGTGCTCTTTAGTGGTATCGTTTTTGCTGGCTGTATGGGTTTTGCCGGTGACTATCAAGGCGCTGCGTTCTTAAACGATATCTATAAAGGCTTTAGTGATATGCAGGAGATTTTCTTGCTGTCGATGTTCATTGGTGGTTTATCTGAGTTTATTCGTATCAATGGCGGCCTAGATTTTTTAGCCAAACAGATCCAAAAAATTACCAGCATTATCGCAAAATGGCACCGTCAAGTTGCAGATCAACTCGGCATTGCTGCACTCGTGCTAACAAGTAACTTGTGTATCGCAAATAACACGGTAAGTATCATAGTTGCAGGCCCTGTCGCTAAAAAACTGGCTGACGATGGAAAGATCTCAGCTAAACGTTCAGCAAGCTTATTAGATATTTTCGCTTGTGTTATGCAAGGCTCTTTACCCTATGGTGCACAAGCGCTGCTACTCGGGGCCACGTTTAAAATCAGCCCTTGGGATGTATCTAGCTCTTCTTATTACTGTTTCATTTTGGCTTTCACCGCCATTACCGTTATCTGCCTAAGAAGAAATAAAGCATAATTTATTCGGTTTACGCGCCCAACTTTGGGCGCTTTTGTTATACTTTCATTTTTAACGCTATCCGAATTAATAAATGAAAATCAACACGCTCATCATTTCCTCCTCACTCGCTTTTAGCACATTTGGTTATGCTGCTGATTGGAGTACAACGCAACTACATATAAACCACGGTGATTTCAAAAACCCGTTTAGCAGAAGCGAAGCAACGGCAACGGTTTACTCATTACAACATGCGTCTGGATATCGCTACGGCGATAATTTCTTCTTTATCGATTACAGCAAAGATAACCTTAGTGATGGATACCAAGACGGTGACTTTTATGGAGAGTGGTATTCAAGCTTGTCGATGTCAAAGGTTGCTGGCTTTAAGTCTTCTTTCGACGCCATAGCTGACGTTAGCTTAACGATGGGTTTCAATGCAGCCGGAGACGCTAAGGTGATGAAATACTTGCCTGGTGTCAAAGTAAATTGGAATTTTGACGGGTTCAATTTTTTCTCTTCTACATTCACACTTTATCAAGACGATAGCCAAGGTATTAGTCATGGCGGTGCGCCTAAAGAAAGTGATAGCTGGATGATAGATCTCGCTTGGGGTTACCCCTTTACAATTGGCGAGCAGAAGTTCTATCTCACAGGTCACGTAGAATATATTGGCGAGCGAGAAAACGAGTTGGGTAATGACGTAAAAGGCTGGTTGCTCGCGCAGCCAATTCTACAATGGGATCTAGGCAACGCGGTAGGTATGCCTGACAATCAGTTAATGTTAGGGGTTGAATGGCAATATTGGCGTAACAAACTTGGCACAGATACCAATGAATCTGCTCCCCAGCTACATCTAGCGTGGACTTTCTAACTCTGAACTCGCTTTTGACCTTTGATTTTACTCTGTGATGGTTGAGTCAAAGGTACTCATTATTATCAGCCCCCCACCTGATACATCTACTTATTCAAAGTATAAAGAGCTGTGCTGTGGTAATAGTTTTTTGTGATGGATTAGTGTTCACACCAAGATAGCGCAACTTCCGGTAGCGAAGTATCCGTCGATACACTGGCGGCCACTTTTTGCTGCTCAGATAACAGCGCATTATAAGATGCAATCAACTCTGGGAGCTGTAATGTATAAACATATTTCTCCATATTGCTGCCGTAATCACTTTGGAGCAATATGGGTAAAGTCGAAATAAGAAACTCTACTTGATCTGCATTTGGCTGTATGCCATTTCTACTTTTTTGAAAAATTAGCTCCTGCCAAGTAAACACAATAGATAATTCTTTATCCTCTACCGCACTTAGCTGAGTTTTCACTGTATTCATATAGCGCCTATAGTTTTTCCACTGATTGGCAAGCAGGTAAACATTTAATAAATTTAACCCTGTATAACTCGCTTCGTATGCTTGCTCTGCTTTTTGATGATAGAGGAAAGCTTGCCTATATAGTCTTGCAGCATGCTGATACTTACTCATATCAAAATAAACATTAGCTAAGTTATTGTTAAGTGCCGCTTCCAGTTGTTCATCCTTCACCTCAGACAATGTCGGCGCTAAAATATTGATTGCTTCTTCTAACTGCCCTGTTGTTCGATATAAAACGGCAAGATTATTAACGATAAGTGGCCTTTGCTCGTGAGTTGAGTACTTAAGTGCACATTCATAGTTTTTTTGCGCAAGCGCAGGCTTACCGATCCGGCGATAATAAATCGCGAGGTAATTTGCAATTTGCCCCTTTTCGGACTGCAAATACGCAAGCCACTCAGTATTGTCGGAAAATAGCGCTACTATTTCACGAATTCTGACCGTATCGTTTGTTTTAATTGCAGCTTCTAAACCGGCGCGATGTAACTCATAGATACCTTTAGAAGGCTGTTCTGGAAGTTTGGGTAACGCTGCTTCATATACTCGAGTTGCTTGTGTTGGGTTAGAGATGTTTAAATCTTGAATAACCTGCAATGTCTTAAACAATTCATCAGGGGCGAGTACTGTCAGAGAAGAAACTATAATTAAAATTGGTAGCACTTTCGCTCTCCGATTTCCTGATTTAAAGTAATCATAGTGAAGCTTCCGCTGGTTGGCAAAATGCCTGAGCGTGCAGCAGTATAAAATTGCTAGCGACTTCACATTAAACACATCAAATCCATTAAAGTGGGTTATCAAAACATGGACTCTGTGACTACAAAAACTAAAAGCAGCACAACAAGGTATTTAATCGATGCAGAAAGACACAGTAATTAAACAGTCACAACTTAATAGAAAGATGACACAGGCCATCGAGTATTTTACTTCAGGCCAAGATCAAGCAGCAGAGCAAGCATTTCAGCAACTATATCAACAGCAGCCCACCCAGCAGGTCATTTTATATCTCGCACAATTGGCACAGCGTAGACAAGCCGGGAGTGAATGGATTGAACAACTTGAAGCACTGCTACATAAACACCCAGATGTACCAGATAGCTATTATATTCTCGCTCGCAGTTATCAACAAAACAGACAACTACCACTCGCCGCTCAAACCTTCTATCAAGCACTAGGATGGCGCTTGCAGCATGACGCAATGACAAACATTGCAGCAGTTCAATCATCCGAAGTATCAATACATGAAAGCGCGGGCTCAACTAAACTAACTCCCGAAAGCGCATTACACCTATTACTACAAACATTGTCATCCTTAAAAAATGCGGGATTTTATGCTTTTCCTACGGCTGGTACTTTGCTTGGGTTAGAGCGTGAAGGTCAGCTCTTAGAAAATGATAAAGATGTTGATATTGGTATCGACTGGTCTCACATGAAAAGCGCAATCGAACATTTACAGCATCTTGGCTGGCACGAAGAAGCGCAATCCTATGGACTTATAAACCCTCGGTGTTTTCGCCACCAATCAGGCTTAGTGCTTGACCTTTGCGGTTATGCCACAGAGCAAAGCACTGGAGACACCATATCAGGTTTATGGATGCAAGACGTACCTTTTACTTGGAATAGAGTGACGCGCTTCTCTGCTATTCAAGTTGTGAGCATCAGCTCACCTGCGGGAGAAATTTGTTATCCCCAGTATCCAGAGCAAATCTTACAAGCATTATATGGGCTGGATTGGAAAATACCTGACACAAATTTTGATACCATCGTCTGCGCCCCGAATATTATGCAAGATTCCTACTTATATTACTGTTATGCCTACTCTCACCTCTACACTGAGTGGAAAAAAGGCAACTTCAAAAAAATGCATGCCATGCTTAAGGTGCTATTACAATTCAAACCTCATGACCGTCTTTTAAAAAATCTTATGCAGTTCGTACAGAAGCAGATGAAATCTCAACAGCCGTGCCGTGTATTAGCGCTTGGTTATTTTGATCTGCTTCACCCTGGTCACTTAACGTATTTGTCGTTAGCGAAATCACACGGAGATTACTTAGTTGTTGGGGTCGCACCGGATGCATTTGCGTTAAAGAGTAAGGGACGAGCGCCAATTATGGATCAAGACGAGCGCTTAAGTATTATTAAGTCATTAGCATGCGTAGATAAAGCGGTTTTAGTCGGTGCACCAATGGCTGATACTGAGCGAGCAGCGCACTGGATCGCACAACAAAGAGTAAACCTTGTGATCTGCGGTGATGAATGGCAACACACGCCCCGCTGGCAGGCATTGGAAGCCGCTTTAGCACCACAAAATATTCAGGTTGTTTATATCCCTTATACCCAAGGAATTTCTAGCACTCAAATTAAAGAAAGAATACAAAACTTCAATGAGAGTTAACGCTGTGTATCTGCTGGGAGCGAGTGTTGAAACTGGTTTTAATGTACATGTTTTTTGCCGGAACTTCATTTCAAGCCATCGGCGGGTAAACCGCCTCCCCCCATGTTGCACTGTGCTGATACTGTGGTAGGAGCGAGTTCACCTCGCGATGTGTTGATTGGCTTGCGAGGTTTTATATCTCAAATTTCTATACCCCAAACAGCAAAAAACCCGCTGCATTACTGCAACGGGTTTCTCTATTTGGCCCTGGCGATGTTCTACTTTCACATGGGTAATCCACACTATCATCGACGCTGTTTTGTTTCACTTCTGAGTTCGGCATGGGGTCAGGTGGGT